>NZ_JARAWX010000026.1:0-111254 GCF_033793585.1 Streptomyces sp. MI02-7b
TCGGGTGAGGCGCGGTATCCGTCGTTCAAGGGGATCATGGCGGCGAAGAAGAAGCCGGTGGAGTCGTTGGGTCTGTCGGATCTGGGTGTGGATGCGGGGGTGGTGGGTCTGGCGGGTGCGTGGTCGGTGGTGGACGAGGTGGTGGCGCGTCCGGCGCGGACGGCTGGTGTGATCGTGAAGGACGAGGGTGAGGGCGGCCGGCAGCTCGCGGAGTTCCTGGCGGGTCAGAAGTTCATCTGAGCAGTTTTCGCAGTCTTCGTTTTCCGATCCGCTGGGAGTGTTTCTGATGGGTGATGTTCTGGTCTTTGTGGACCATGTCGGTGGTGTGGTGCGTAAGCCGTCGCTGGAGTTGCTGACGATTGCGCGTCGGCTGGGTGAGCCGGTGGCGGTGGTGTTGGGTGTGGGTGCGTCTGCGGCGGCGGGTGTGCTGGGTGAGCATGGTGCGGTGCGGGTGTTGGTCAATGAGGGGGCGGAGTTCGCGCAGTATTCGGTGGTGCCGAAGGTGGATGCGCTGGAGGCGGCTGCTGGGGTGGTGAGTCCGGTGGCGGTGTTGGTGCCGACGTCGGGTGAGGGCAAGGAGGTTGCGGCGCGGTTGGCGTTGCGGCTGGGTTCGGGTCTGATCACGGATGCGGTGGATGTGGTGGCCGGTGATGGGGGTCCGGTGGCGACGCAGTCGGTGTTCGCGGCGTCGTTCACGACGAGGTCGCGGGTGACGTCGGGGGTGCCGGTGATCACGGTGAAGCCGAATGCGGCGCCGGTGGAGGCGGTGGCGGCCGGTGGTGTGGTGGAGGAGTTGGTGGTGGAGTTCGGTGCGTTGGCCAGGGGGACGAGGGTGGTGTCGCGGACGCCGCGGGAGTCGACGGGTCGTCCGGATCTGACGGAGGCGGCGGTCGTGGTGTCCGGTGGCCGGGGTGTCAATGGTGCGGAGAATTTCGTGGTGATCGAGGCGCTGGCTGATGCGCTGGGTGCGGCGGTGGGTGCGTCGCGGGCGGCGGTGGACGCGGGTTGGTATCCGCATGCCAATCAGGTGGGTCAGACGGGTAAGTCGGTGTCGCCGCAGTTGTATGTCGCGGCGGGTATCTCGGGTGCGATTCAGCATCGGGCGGGGATGCAGACGTCGAAGACGATTGTGGCGGTGAACAAGGATCCGGAGGCGCCGATCTTCGAGTTGGTCGATTTCGGCGTGGTCGGTGACCTGTTCAGTGTGGTGCCGCAGCTGACCGAGGAGGTCACGGCCCGCAAGGGCTGACCCCGACGGAGCCCCGCCGTGCCACGCAGGCACCGCGGGGCTCCGCGCGTCATTGACGGCCCGGCTGGACGGCCTTAGCGTTGTTTCAACGGTTTGTTGAATATGGAACGCTGGAGGGCGGCAGATGGCCCAGGACGGGACGGTCCGCACCTCACTCGGCGACGCGGTGCGCCAGGACATCGGCGCGTCCCTGGCCGGTGTCGACGCCGAACTCGCCCGCCGCTACCCCGGGGACCCCGGCACCCGGCAGCCCGTGCACACGGTCTACGTCCCCGCCGACGCCTTCGCGCACGACACCGTGCGGACCTGGGGCGACCGCGCCCTCGCCGCCCTCGACGAGCACGCGCCGGACGCCGCCTCCCTCGCCGAAGTCCTCGGTCTGCCGCCCGGGTCCGCGGCGGCGGTCCACGACCGCGTCCGCGCCAAGCTGCGGCGGGAGCCCGTCGAGGATCTGCGCATCGACTTCGAGGACGGCTACGGTCCCCGGCCCGACGCGGAGGAGGACGCGGCGGCGGCCGCCGCGGCACGCCTCGTGAACGCCGCCGTGGCGGACGGCAGCGCGCCCCCGTACCTCGGCATCCGTATGAAGTGCCTGGAGGCGGCGGTCCGGGACCGGGGCATCCGTACCCTGGACGTCTTCCTCACCGGCCTCATGGACGCCGGGGACCTGCCGCGCGGGCTCGTGCTCACCCTGCCCAAGGTGACGTTCCCTCAGCAGGTCACGGCGATGGTGCGGTTGGTGGAGGAGTTCGAGAAGGCCCGCGGGCTGGACGCGGGACGGATCGGCTTCGAGATCCAGATCGAGACGACGCAGTCCGTGCTGGGTCCCGACGGCACCGCCACCGTCGCCCGGTTCATCGACGCGGCCGGGGGCCGGGTCACCGGACTGCACTACGGCACCTTCGACTACAGCGCCGCCTGCGGCGTGAGTGCGGCGTACCAGTCGATGGACCACCCCGTCGCGGACCACGCCAAGGCCGTCATGCAGGTGGCCGCCGCCGGCACGGGCGTCCGGCTCTCCGACGGCGCGACGAACGTCCTCCCGGTCGGGCCCACCGCGCAGGTCCACGACGCCTGGCGCCTGCACTACGGGCTCGTCCGCCGCTCCCTCGCCCGCGCCTACTACCAGGGCTGGGACATGCACCCCGGCCAGCTGCCCACCCGCTACGCCGCCGTCTACGCCTTCTACCGCGAGGGCCTCCCCGCGGCCGCCGCCCGCCTCGCCGCGTACGTCGCCCGGGCCGGCGGCGACGTCATGGACGAGCCCGCCACCGCCAGGGCGCTGAGCGGCTACCTCCTGCGCGGCCTCGACTGCGGCGCCGTCGACCCGGACGAGGTCACCGCCGCCACCGGCCTCTCGCGAAGCGACCTCGACGCGCTGGCGGGAGTGCCCGGCCGGGGCTAGCCGTCGCTCCGGCCGTGGACGGCGCCCGCGCGCCCGACTGGCCGAGCTCTCGCGGCACTCGGCGACGTCGGCCGGGTAGGTCTGCAGCGCCCGCGGCCCGGCGGCGCGGCGGTCGCGGCGCAGGGCGATGTCCTCGGTCTGCTCCCGTACCCGTACGTCGTGCCGGACCTCGGCCGTACGGAGGCGGCGCTCGCAGGCGTCGTCCGTGAAGGCCGCGACGAGGTCGGGCCGGCGGGTGAATCCTGCGTCCGCCACGCAGCGGGACCACCTGTCCCAGGCCGCGCGGAGACGGGGTCGCGCTCGACAGCCTTGCCGACCTCGGGCGCCCGCTTGCGCGTAGAGCAGGTCCCGCCCGAGGCCGATGCCGCGCTTCAGCCGCCGGGCCGCGTCGGTGTCGCACGCGGGCAGGTCCGCGTACTCGGTGACGGTCATCCGGCGCCCCTCCGGCTCGGCGGTCGGGTGCCGTGCCGGGTACCAGCCGCGCCCCCGGCGGCGGACGGTGTCGAGGGCCGAGAACGCCGTAGCCGGTGACGACCGCGATGCCGACGACGGTGGTGGCGCCGGGGGAGCGTGGGTAGTGGGGGTGAGTGGGAAGTCCGGGTGGCCGTGGTCCGCCGTGCACGGCCGGACCGGCAACGCCGATGTCGGCCTGTACCGCCGGTGGTCCGCCGGCGTGATGTCGTACCGCGCGGTCGGGAGGGGGCCGAGGTCCGACGCCGCCCTGACGAACTCCTGGCGTTCGGGGCCCGAGGCCCAGATCGGCACCCGCACCGCCGCCTCCGGCCGCCGTCCCCGCCTCGCTGATGCCGACGGACACCGGCGGGCGGCGGTACGTCATCGGCCACCCCCCCCGATCGGGAGGGGCGTAGGCACGGCAACACGCGGACGGGTGGCTAGCGCACCGGGCCGTCCGGGGCGAGGCCGCGCCCGCTCAGCCAGCGCATCTGCTCCAGCGGCTGCGAACCACGGCCCCCGGCGTGGTCGCCGAACTGCCAGACGCGGATGTCCTTCTCGCCGGCGTAGCGGTTGTACGCCGCGTACACGGTCGAGGGCGGGCAGATCGGGTCCATCAGGCCCACGCTGAACAGCGCTGGGGCGCTCGCGCGCGGCGCGAAGTGGACGCCGTCGAAGTAGGAGAGCGTGCCGAACACCTCCTGGGGTCCACCCGCCGGTGCACCCCGAGATACTGCGCGAGCTCGGGATACGGGCCGTCGGCGGCCGTGTCCGCGCCGCGCCGGAAGTGGCACAGGAACGGCACGTCCACGAGCGCCGCCGCGACCGCGCCGCCCGTCAGCCCGGCGACCGCCAGTGCGAGCCCGCCGCCCTGGCTGACGCCGGAGACGACCACGCGCCGCGGATCGACGCGCGGGTGCTTGCGCAGGGCGTCGACCGCCCGCACGCAGTCCGCCATCAGGCGTCGGTAGTAGTAGTGCTCGGGGTCCTCGATGCCCCGCGTCATGAAGCCCCCGACGTACTGCGGCCCGGGCATCGCGTCCGGATCCGGGGTGTCGTGACCCTGGCCGCGGCTGTCCACGACGAGGTGGGCGTACCCGGCGGCACTCCACAGCAAGTGCTCGTGGTGCAGGCCGCGTCCACCGCTGTAGCCGATGTAGGTGACGACGCCGGGCAGCGGCTCCGTCGCCCCGCGCGGCAGCAGCAGCCACGCGGCGACGGGCTGACCGCCCCAGCCCGGGAAGCGCACGTCGAAGACCTCGACCGTCCGCAACGGCGAATCCGCCACGGGCCGGTACTCGGCGTCGCCCCCGGCGGCCTCCCGGGCGGTGGTGATGGTCTTGGTCCAGAAAGCGTCGAAGTCCTCCGGCTCCGCTGTCTCCGGTGCGTAGGTGCGCAGTACGTCCAACGGCAGGTCGGTGAGCGCATGGCGGTACGTCCCCTCCTTGATCGGCGGCCATCGGGCCGCCCGGCACCCGAGGTGTCAACGGCCCGTCGTCGCGGTGGGGCCGTCAGGTCATGGGCGGGAGTTCGCCCGAGCCGCGTGCGACGAGCCGGCAGGGGAGTACCAGGCGGTCGGGCGCACCGGCGGCGCCGTCGAGCCGCTGGAAGAGCAACCGCGCCGCCGTGCGGCCGAGTTGTGCCGGGTCCTGGGCGACGACGGTGATCGCGGGCCGGAGGAGGTCGGCGAGCTCGAAGTCGTCGAAGCCGACGAGCGCGACGAGCTGCGGGCGGTCGGCCAGCACCCGTACCGCGGTCACGGTGATCCGGTTGTTGCCCGCGAAGATCGCCGTGACGGGCTCCGGCCCGGCCAGCATCCGGTCGAGTTCCGAACGCACGCGGTCCGGCGCGGTCGTGCCGCAGGAGACCCAGCCGTCGTGGACGGGGAGGCCGGCGTCGGCCATCGCCTCGCGGTAGCCGCGCAGGCGCTCGGCGGCGGTGTGGATGCGGGGGAGGTCACCGATGAAGCCGATGCGCCGGTGCCCGTGGGCGATGAGGTGCGCGACGCCTTCACGGGTGCCGCCGGCGTTGTCGCTGACGACCACGTCCGCGTGGATGCCCCCGGCGGGCCGGTCGACGAAGACCGTGGCGACCCCTGCCGCTATCTCCGGTTCCAGGTAGCGGTGGTCCTCGCTCGCCGGGACGATGACCAGGCCGTCGACGCGCCGGGCACAGAACGCCAGCACCAGCTCCTGTTCGCGTTCGGCGTCCTCCGCGCTCGACCCCGTGAACAGCAGCGTGCCGTGCGCCCGGGCCAGGTCCTCGACGGCCCGGCTGAGCGGGGAGTAGAAGGGGTCCGCGAGGTCCTCCAGGACGAGCCCGATGCTGGCGGTCCGGCCCTTGCGCAGCAGGCGGGCGCTGTCGTTGCGGCGGAAGCCGAGGGCGTCGATGGCGGCCTGCACGCGGGCGATCGTGTCGTCGGTGACCCCCGGCTCCTCGTTGACGACGCGGGAGACGGTCTTCAGGCCGACACCGGCCCGAGCGGCGACGTCCTTCATGGTGGGCCGGGCGGTACGCGGAATATCGGTCACGCCGGGATCCTATGGGCTGGACAACGTTGTCAACAAAGGGCGACACTACGCCCATGCCGTTCGAGAGCACAGCTGAACCCATCGCACCGCCGTCGCAGGCCGCAGACCGGGGTCCCCTGGTCGCCGCCGTGGACGTCGGGGGCACGAAGATCGCGGGCGCCCTGGTGGACCCGCATGGGCGGCTGCTGCTGCGCGCCCTGCGTCCCACGAGGGCGGACCGGGACGCGGAGACCGTGATGGGATCGGTCGCCGAAGTGCTGGACGAACTGCGCGCGGCGGCCGAGTGGTCGCGCGTCGTCGCCGTCGGCATCGGCAGCGCCGGACCCATCGACGCCTCGCGTGGCACGGTCAGCCCGGTCAACATCGGCGCTTGGCGCGACTACCCGCTGGTGGCGGAGGTCGCCGCACGGGTGGACGGACTGCCCGTGGTACTGACCGGCGACGGCATGGCGATCACCGCCGCCGAGCACTGGCAGGGTGCGGCCCGCGGCCATGACAACGCGCTCTGCATGGTGGTCTCCACCGGCGTCGGCGGCGGCCTCGTCCTCGGTGGCGCACTGCATCCCGGACCGACCGGCAACGCCGGCCACATCGGCCACATCAGCGTGGACCTCGACGGCGACCTGTGCCCCTGCGGCGGCCGGGGCTGCGTCGAGCGGCTGGCGAGCGGCCCCAACATCGTGCGGCGTGCCCAGGAGGCCGGCTGGCTCCCCGCCGCGGGGGAGGCGGCCGACGCCGCCGCCGTGGCCCGTGCCGCCCGCGCCGGGGACGCGGTGGCGCTGGCGTCCTTCGACCGCGCCGCGCAGGCACTGGCCGCGGGCATCGCCGCGACGGCGACGCTGGTGGAGATCGACATCGCCGTGATCGGCGGAGGCGTCGCCGGCTCGGGCCCGCTGCTCTTCGATCCCCTGCGCACCCATCTGCGCCGGTACGCCACCCTGTCGTTCGCGGCCGGGGTGAAGGTCGTCCCCGCGGTGCTCGGCACGGACGCGGGCCTGGTCGGCGCCGCCGCGGCGGCCGGCGAGGCGCTGGGCCTGGAGGCGTTCGGCGCGGCCCGCTAGACGCGGGCCCAGTTGTCCGCGGGCGTCCGGCTCCCCCGAGCCGCCGGACGTCCGGGTCGGCGTGCGGCACGCCGGCAACGCCCGGCCGCGGGTCGTGGCGCTCACCCCCCGGCGCGGCGGCCGCCCCGTTCGTCAGGAAGCGGACGACGGGCCGCCCCCGGCGGGCGCGGTCGCGTGACGGGCGCCGGGAACGACCAGGAGCGCGTGGATCCCCGGTATCCGGGCCCGCGCGCGGTCCGGCATGCGCCGGGAACGTAACTGCGCTGTCCCGGGACACCCGGAGCGGTCCGGACCGAGGTCCTCCGACAGGTCGCGCTCGTGGCCGGATCGGCACTCTTGACGCTGCCGCGTTCCTGGTCCGCGCGCTGCCGTGCGATCGGTTCACAGCCCGTTCGCCCGGGACGCCGACACGGGCTGAGCTCGGGGTACGCGGGTTCTGAAGCCACCGGTATGCGCCGATGGCCGGGTCTGTGCGTTTGCCGACGCCGATGATCCGGGCAATTCGTAGGGGGCTACCGGGCAACGGAAGAGGGGGCACCGTGATCGTCTGGCTCAACGGCACGTTCGGCGCGGGCAAGACCACTGCGGCACGCGAACTGCTCGATCTGCTGCCGGGAAGCGTGCTCTACGACCCGGAACTCATCGGCACCGGGCTGCGGCTCATGCTCCCCGAGAAGCGGCTGGGCGAGGTCTCCGACTACCAGGACCTGCCCTGCTGGCGGCGGCTGGTGGTCGACACGGCGGCCGCGCTGCTGAGCGAGATCGGCGGCGGGCCGCTCGTCGTGCCGATGACCCTGCTGCGGCAGGAGTACCGCGACGAGATCTTCGGGGGCCTGGCAGCCCGCAGAATCGCGGTGCGGCACTTCGTGCTCGACGCTGAGGAAACGGTTCTGCGCGAGCGGATCGAGCAGCGTGCGGACATCCCCGGCGACCCGGTGGCGAACGCGGAGGTCCGCGGCTGGTGCCTGGAGCAGCTCGCCGCCTACCGAGAGGCGCTGCCCTGGCTGACCGCCGACGCCCATGTCGTCGACACCACCGGCATGGGCCCGCGCGCCACCGCGGAGCGCGTCGCCGAGGCGATACGCGAGGGCGCCGGCGTCTGCGACATCGTGCAGACCCCGGAGCCCACGGCGGAGACGCTCGCCGCGGGCGTGCTCCTCTTCGACGAGGAGGACCGCGTCCTGCTGGTCGACCCCACCTACAAGCCCGGCTGGGAGTTCCCCGGCGGGGTCGTCGAGCCCGGTGAGGCCCCCGCCCGGGCCGGGATGCGCGAGGTCGCCGAGGAACTCGGCCTGCACCTGCCGACCGTTCCCCGGCTGCTCGTCGTCGACTGGGAACCGCCCCTGCCGCCCGGCTACGGGGGCCTGCGGCTGCTCTTCGACGGCGGCCGTCTCGGGGCCGCCGAGGCCGAACGCCTCCTCCTGCCGGGGGCCGAACTGCGCGGCTGGCGCTTCGCCAGCGAGGACGAGGCCGCCGCCATGCTGCCGCCGGTCCGTCTCACGCGCCTGCGGTGGGCCCTGCGCGCCCGTGAGCGCGCCACCGTCCTCAACCTGGAGGCGGGCGTGCCCGTGGGCAGCTGATCGCTGATCGATGCCGGTGCGCGGCCTGCCCGGACGGTCGACCGGTCGACCGTCCGGGCAGGCCGCCGGAGAGGCGTGCCGACACCCGGCCGCACGGGCACCGGGTGTCGGCGGCCGGGGTGTCAGACGGCCTTGCTCTCGGCATAGCCGCGGAGGAACAGCGCCTCGGCGAGCGAGAGCTTCTCCAGCTCCGCCGGGGAGACGCTCTCGTTGACCGCGTGGATCTGCGCCTCGGGCTCGCTCAGCCCGATGAGGAGCATCTCCGCCTCGGGGTACAGCGTGGCAAGGGTGTTGCACAGCGGGATGGAGCCGCCCATGCCGGCGATCTCGAGCTCCTTGCCGTAGGCGGCGCGCATGGCCTCCGCCATGGCGGAGTACGCCGGGCTGGAGGTGTCGGCGCGGAAGGCCTGGCCCAAGCCGGTCTGGGTGACCTCGACGTGGGCGCCCCAGGGGGCGGCGGCCTTGAGGTGGGCGATGAGGAGATCGGCGGCCTCCTGGGCGTCCACGCCCGGCGGGACCCGGAGGCTGACCTTGGCGCCCGCGGTGGCCTGGACGGACGGCGTGGCGCCCACGACGGGCGGGGCGTCGATGCCGAGCACGGTGACCGAGGGACGGGCCCAGACGCGGTCGGCGACCGTGCCGCCGCCGACGAGGGAGACACCGTCCAGGACCTTGGCGTCGCCGCGGAAGTCCTCCTCCGGGTACTGCAGCCCCTGCCACGAGGCGTCCATGGCGAGCCCCTGGACCGCGGCGGCCCCGGTCTCGTCGTGCAGGGTGTGCAGGATGCGGATCAGGGCGCTGAGCGCGTCGGGCGCGGCGCCTCCGAACTGACCGGAGTGCAGGTTGCCCTGCAGCGTGCTCACCTTGACCTCGACCATCGCCATGCCGCGCAGCGTGGCCGTGGCGGTGGGCAGCCCGCAGCGGAAGTTGCCCGTGTCGCCGATGACGATCGCGTCGGCGGCGAGCAGCTCGGGGTGCTCCTCCGCGTAACGCTCCAGGCCGCCCGTGCCCTGCTCCTCGGATCCCTCGGCGATGATCTTCACGCCGACCGGCACCCCGCCGTTGTCGCGCAGCGCGCGCAGCGCCGTGAGGTGCATGATCAGACCGCCCTTGCAGTCGGCCGCACCGCGCCCGTACCACCTGCCGTCGCGCTCGGTCAGCTCGAAGGGCGGGGACAGCCAGCCGGCCTCGTCCAGCGGCGGCTGAACGTCGTAGTGCGCGTAGAGCAGCACGGTGGGCGCGCCCTCGGGGCCGGGCAGGTATCCGTAGACCGACTGCGTGCCATCGGGGGTGTCGAGCAGCGCGACGTCCTGGAAACCCTCTCCGGTCAGAGCGTCCGCGACCCACTGCGCGGCCTTCTCGCACTCGCTCCTCGGGAACTGCCTCGGGTCCGCCACCGAGCGGAACGACACCAGCTCGGCCAGCTCGGTCCGGGCCCGCGGCATCAGGGCGGCGACGGTTGCGGCGAGTGGTGCGGCGGACATGGGCGCTCCTGGTGGGTGCGTGTTCGGTCGAACGCGTGGTTCGTGTACTGGTGCTCGGGATCGATGGTGCCACAGCCGTGTCCGCGCACCCGCGGATTAGTATGCGGCTGAGCAGGGGTGACAGCAGCCTGCGGGTCGGACGGGAGCGGGAGCACGTGAGCAGCGAGTACCAGGCGCAGGACGGCGGTTCGGCGGACGGCGCCGAGGACGCATCGGTGTGGGATGTCGTCGTGGTCGGGGCGGGGCCCGCCGGGGCATCGGCGGCCTATGCCGCGGCCGCGGCCGGACGCAGTGTCCTGCTGTTGGAGAAGGCCGAGCTGCCCCGCTACAAGACGTGCGGCGGCGGCATCATCGGGCCGTCCCGGGACGCACTCCCGCCGGGCTTCGAACTTCCGCTCCGTGATCGCGTGCACGCGGTCACCTTCAGCCTCAACGGGCGCCTCACCCGGACCCGCCGGTCCCGGCACATGCTCTTCGGCCTGATCAACCGGCCCGAGTTCGACGCCCAGCTCGTCGAGGCGGCCGTTGCCGCGGGCGCCAAGCTGCGCACCGGTGCCGCCGTCTCGCGGGTCGAGCAGCACGGCACCTCCGTCCCCGACCGGCGCACGGTGGCGGTGGTCCTCAACAACGGCGAGACGGTGCTCGCGCGGGCGGTCGTCGGCGCCGACGGCTCCGCCAGCCGCATAGGCGCCCATGTCGGGGTCAAGATGGACCAGGTCGACCTGGGCCTCGAGGCCGAGATCCCGGTCCCCCCGGAGGTGGCCGAGGACTGGACAGGCCGGGTCCTGATCGACTGGGGCCCGCTGCCCGGCAGTTACGGCTGGGTCTTCCCCAAGGGCGAGACGCTGACGGTCGGAGTGATCTCCGCGCGCGGCGACGGCGGCGCCACCAAGCGCTATCTGGAGGACTTCATCGGCCGGCTCGGTCTGGCCGGGTTCGAACCGAGCATCTCCTCGGGCCACCTGACGCGTTGCCGTGCCGACGACTCCCCGCTGTCCCGCGGCCGGGTGCTCGTCTGCGGGGATGCCGCCGGCCTGCTGGAGCCGTGGACCCGCGAGGGCATTTCCTTCGCCTTGCGCTCGGGCCGTCTCGCGGGGGAGTGGGCGGTGCGGATCTCCGAGTCGCACGACGCGGTCGACGCCCGGCGTCAGGCGCTCAACTACGCCTTCGCGGTCAAGGCCGGTCTCGGTGTGGAGATGGGGGTGGGCCGCCGCATGCTCGGCATCTTCGAGAAGCGCCCCGGTCTGCTGCACGCGGTCCTCACCACCCTCCCGCCGGCGTGGAACACCTTCGCCCGGATCACTCGCGGTTCGACCTCGCTCGCCGAGATCGTTCGGACCCATCCCCTGGCCCGTCGTGCGCTAGAGTCATTCGACCGCTCCTGATCTTCATCTGTCCATCTACTGCCTGCCTTAAAGAGGGTGTTGAGGGGCAGACACCTTCTTGGAGGTAGCCCTGACATGCCGTTGAGGAATGAACAAGGCCGACTGCCCTGGTGGGCCCGGTGGTTGACCGGGCTCATAGTGCTGGCGGGCCTGCTGCTGCTGGTCGCCAAAGCCGACCTGATACCCGGCCTGCCCAACCCCTTCGCCGAGGAGACCAAGGACCGCACCGGCCCCGTGGTGCTCAAGGCGATCCAGGACATGAACCGCTTCGAGGGAGCCAGCGGCGACTTCCAGGTCGTCGTCGACCTGGAGAAGGACGCCAAGTTCCTGCCCGACGCAGTGCGTGGCCGGCGCACGCTCTATGTCGGCGCCGGCAGCGTCGACGCCTATGTGGACCTCGGGGACGTGGGCCCGAAGGGCGTGCAGGTCACCGAGGACCGCAAGTCGGCGGTGCTGACCCTGCCGCACGCCCAGCTGGAGCGCACCTCGCTCGACCCGGACCGCTCCTACATCGTCGCCGAGGAGCGGGGCTTCTTCGACCGGCTCGGCGACTTCTTCTCCTCGCACCCCAACGACGAGCAGCAGATCCAGCAGCTGGCCGCGAAGAAGATCCAGGACGCGGCCAAGAAGACGGAGCTGGCGCAGCGGGCGGAGACCAACACCCGCGCCATGCTGGAACGTCTGCTGATCTCGCTCGGCTTCGAGCGCGTGGAGGTGCGGTTCAGCTGACGGCCGTGATCCGGAAGACGGGGTGCTTGGGGGCTATCGCGCGCAGCTCCTCGTCCGTGGAATCGGGGCCGACTCCTCCGAAGAACACGCCGACCTCCGCCTTCCAGCGCTTGAGGTAGGCACGCAGCACCTCGGGCTTGGCGTCGTCGCCCACCTCGGCGGCGGTGAACTCCTCGACGCGCTTGCCCAGCAGGAGTTGACCGCCGCCGGCGGCCCGCATGTTGTGGGTCCACTGCACGTGGCCGCGGGGAGCGACGAGAAAGCGCTCCCCGCCCACGACGAGCAGGTTGACCGGTGTGCGGCGCCATTCCCCGCTCTTGCGCCCCTTGACGGCCAGCACGCGGGAACCCCACACACTCACACCGCGCCGGGTGAGCCAGCCGACGAAGCGGTTGAGGACATTGACGGTGATCCAACCGGGCTTCTTGACGTGCTCCGACATCTCGGACATGAGGACTCCTCCGTAAAGTGTGAGCGGTGCTCTCGCTTGAGAACAGTGTGCAGCAGCAGGGCCGTGAAAGCAAGAGCGGTGCTCTCAATCTTGGTCGCGCACTCCGATCCGTTTACACTGATCCTCATGAGCGTGATCAGGACGGCCAGGGAACGGGCTCGCGGTGAAGTGACCGCCGCCATCAAGGAAGAAGCGCGCCGGCAGCTCGCGGACGAAGGCGCGGCACGCCTCTCGCTCCGCTCGGTGGCCCGGGAGCTCGGCATGGTCTCCTCGGCCCTGTACCGCTACTTCCCCAATCGGGACGAGCTGCTCACCGCGCTGATCGTCGACGCCTACGACGCCGTCGGTGCCGCCGCCGAGACCGCGTTCGAGGGGGTGGGGGACGCCGACCCCGTCACGAGCTGGATCGTGGTCAGCCGGGCCGTGCGCGGCTGGGCACTGGAACACCCCCATGAGTACGCCCTGATCTACGGATCCCCGGTGCCCGGGTACAGCGCGCCGCTCGACACCATCGGCCCGGCCTCCCGCGTCGCGCTCGTGCTGCTCACGGTGGCCGAAAGGGCCCACGCCGACGGACGCCTGGCCCTGCCCGCGCCGGACGCGCCGCTGAGCGCGGGCGTGCACGCCGACGCGTGGCGGCTCGTCAAGGACCTCGACCAGGACCTGCCGCCGCAGGCCCTGCCGACGTTGATCGCCGCGTGGGCCCAGCTCTTCGGCCTGATCGGCTTCGAGCTCTTCGGCCAGTTCAACAATGTGGTCGAGGCACGGGACGAGTTCTTCGACCACGCCATGGCGAGCCTGGCGCACCAGGCCGGTCTCCGCCGTGATCCTGTACTCCCGGAGGAGTAGACGAGGTCACCGCCGTGATCGGACGCCGACCGCCGGTCCGTCGTTCTAGCGTGGCCGCATGAGCGACGACGCAGCCGGATCCGCGCCGCAGGGCGGTCCCCGATGGGGTCCGTCGTGGACACGCCACGGCGGACCCGGGCACGGCGGCGGTGACGGCCTCCCGCGCCGCCCCTGGATCGCGTCGATCGTGCTCGCGTTCGTCCAGGTGGTCGGCACGACCGCCGCGTCGCACAACGGCACCGGCCATGTCCCGCTCGACCACTTCGGCTACCTGCTGCTGATCGCGGGCCCCATAGCCCTGCTGTGGCGCCGGCGGGCGCCTGTCGTGGTCGCCGCCGCCGTGTCCGCGGTGACGCTGGTCTACCTTGCCGCGGGCTACGCCTACGGCCCGGTCTTCCTCAGCGTCGTCGCCGCCTACTTCTCGGCGGTGGCCGCCGGGCGGCGCCGGTCCGTCTTCGTCGTCGCGGCCTGCCTGTACACGGCTTACGTGATCGTCACGCTGTGCCTGTACCGCTTCCTGCCGCCCGCCGGGGACGGCCGGGCCTCGTGGGCGCAGGTGTCCGGCGCCGCGGCATGGCTGCTGGCCATCCTCGCCGTGGCCGAACTGTGGCGGCTGCGCCGTGAGCAGTACGTCCGCGAGCGACGGGAGCGGGCCGAGGCCGAGCGCCGCCGGGCGGACGAGGAGCGGCTGCGGATCGCCCGCGAACTCCACGACGTCCTCGCGCACAGCATCTCGGTGATCAACGTGCAGGCCGGTGTCGCCCTCGCCCTCATGGACGAACGTCCCGAGCAGGCCCGCCAGGCCCTCACGACCATCAAGGCAGCCAGCAAGGAGGCGCTCGGCGAGGTCCGCCAGGTCCTCGGTACGCTCCGTTCCCCGGGCGAGGCGCCCAGGTCCCCGGCGCCGGGCCTGGACCGGCTGCCGGAACTGCTCGAACAGGCCGCCGGCGCCGGTCTCGGCGTCGACGTGACCCGTGAGGGAACCGCCGTCCCCCTGCCTCCCGGCGTCGACCTGGCGGCGTTCCGGATCGTGCAGGAGGCACTGACCAACATCATCCGGCACTCGGGGGCGCGCACGGCGCGCCTGAGGATCGTCCACCGCGCACGGGAGATCGAGTTGTGCGTCGACGACGACGGTCCCGCCACGGCCGTCGCAGGGCAGTCCCCGTCCCCGGAGACCGGCGGCGGCAACGGGCTGCTGGGCATGCGGGAGCGTGCCGCCGCGCTGGGCGGAGAGGTGGTGGCGGGACCCCGTGCGGACGGGGGATTCCGCGTCCTGGCCCGGCTGCCCTTCGATACCGTCGCGGCCACGGCCGTCCTCGACAAGGAGATCCGATGATCCGGGTGGTGCTCGCCGACGACCAGGTGCTGGTACGCGCCGGCTTCGCCGCGCTGCTGGACGCCCAGCCCGACATCGAGGTCGTCGGGGAGGCTCCCGACGGTTCGCAAGCCCTGCGGCTGGTCCGTGAACTGGCCCCGGACGCCGTGCTGATGGACATCCGCATGCCGGTCATGGACGGTCTGGAGGCCACCCGCCGGATCACCGACGACCAGGCACTCGCGGACGTCAAGGTGGTCATCCTCACCACCTTCGAGCTGGACGAGTATGTCTTCGAGGCCATCCGTGCCGGCGCCTCGGGCTTCCTGGTGAAGGACACCGAACCCGAGGAACTGGTGCGCGCGGTCAGGGCGGTGGTGGACGGCGACGCGCTGCTCTCACCGGGCGTGACCCGGCGCCTGATCGCGGAGTTCGCGGCCCGTTCCAAGGCGCCCGCCGTCGCGACGGAGCTGGAACGGCTCACCGAACGGGAACGCGAGGTGATGGCACTGGTGGGGATCGGTCTGTCGAACGAGGAGATCGCCCGGCGCCTGGTGGTCAGCCCGCTCACCGCCAAGACGCACGTCAGCCGCACCATGGTCAAGCTCGGCGCCCGCGACCGGGCCCAACTGGTGGTCCTGGCCTACGAGTCCGGCCTGGTGCGGCCCGGCTGGCTCGGCTAGGCCGTCCGGACCCGCGCCCCCGTTCGTCGCGCGGGTCCGGACGGCGGTCCGGGTGTCATTCGCCCACGGTGACCCGCTCGGCCTCGGCGGCCTTCCGCGTGCCGTCGGACGAGGCGACGACGAATCCGTACGAGGACCGGCGGCGCAGCCCGGTCAGCGTGATCAGCAGTCCGGCCAGCGCGATGACGCTGACGACGACCAGTCCGGGCCGGAAGCTGTCGAGCACCGCCTGCGGGGTGGCGGCCCCGCGCCCGTCGCCTGCCGTGATCGCGGCCGTCACGACGGCCAGGAAGATCGCGCCGCCCACCTGGAACGAGGTGTTGAGGAGTCCGGAGACCATGCCCTGCTCCTCGTCGCGCACGCCGTTGGTGGCCTGGATGTTGAGCGACGGGAAGACCAGCGCGCAGGCGGCGCCGAGCAGCAGCATCGAGGGCAAAATGACGGCGGCGTAGTCCGGGGTCAGGTCGATCCGCAGGAAGAGCACGTAGCCGATGAACAGCAGGGTGAACCCGGTGGCGATCACCCGGGGCGTGCCGAAGCGGTCCACCAGCGGCCCGATGCGCGTCGAGGCGAGGGCGACCAGCGCGCCCGCGGGAAGGAACGCCAGAGCCGTCTGCAGCGCGGACCAGCCGAGCAGGGACTGCATGTACTGGGTGACCATGAACTGGAAGCCCACGTACGAGCCGAAGAACGCGGCACCGCCGAGGTTGGCGCGGATCTGCTGCGGGGAGCGCAGCACGCCCAGCCGGATCAGCGGGTGACTGCTGCGGTGCTCGATGACGCCGAACGCGGTGAGCAGCACGGCGACGGCGGCGAACGACAGCAGCGTGCGGGCCGAACTCCAGCCCGCCTCGGGGGCGGAGACGACCGTGTAGACCAGCAGCAGCATCGAGGCGGTCCCGGTGAGGGCGCCGGGCAGGTCGTAGCCCCGGCCCTCGCCCTTCTCGCGCGGACTCGACGGGATCAGCCGCAGTCCCGCGACCAGCGCCAGGATCGCGACCGGGGCGGGCAGCAGCATGGTCCAGCGCCAGCCCACCTCGGTGAGCAGTCCGGAGAGCACCAGGCCCATGGAGAACCCGGTCGCGCCGCAGGTGGTGTAGATGCTGAGGGCCCGGTTGCGGACGGGACCCTCGGGGAAGGTCGTGGTGATGATCGACAGCCCGGCGGGGGCGGTGAAGGCCGCGCTCAGGCCCTTGATGAACCGGGTGGCGATGAGCAGTTCGCCGGAGTCGACGATGCCGCCCAGCAGGGAGGCGGCGGCGAAGACGCCCAGCGCGATCAGGAAGACCCGGCGCCGGCCGAGCAGGTCGGCGGCGCGGCCTCCGAGGAGCAGCAGGCCGCCGTAGCCGAGGATGTAGCCGCTGACGACCCATTGCAGGGACGAGGTGGTCAGGTCGAGGTCGTGGGCGATCGACGGCAGGGCCACGCCGACCATCGAGACGTCCAGGGCGTCGAGGAAGAGCGCGGCGCACAGCACGAGCAGGGTGCCCCACTGGCGGGCGCTCCAGCGGCCTTCCGTACCGGGGACGGTGGTGTCGGGAGAGGTCATGCGGAGGACAGTACATGCATGTGCATCAAATGCAAATGCATTTAATGTGTGTACATGGATTGGCGGATTTCTGCTATCCTGCGCCCATGACCGGCGTGAAGAGTGAACATGCGCTCGTGGAGCGGTGGCGGGAGGTCCTTGCCCTGCACGCGCGGACCGCGTGCGAGCTCGACCGCGAACTGCACCAGCTGGGCCTCGGGGCGAGCGACTTCGAGGTGCTCGACATCCTCGCGGAGGGCGACGTGGTCGAGGGCTGCACCTTCCGCGTCCAGGAGCTCGCCGACCGCGTGCACCTGAGCCAGAGCGCGCTGTCCCGCCTGGTCGGCCGGCTGGAGAAGGAAGGGCTGGTCAGCCGCGGGAGCTGCAGCGAGGACCGGCGGGGGGTCCGGGTGGGGCTGACGGACGCCGGGCGCGCGCGTCACGAGGAGGCCAGGCCGGTCCAGCGTGCCGTCCTGGAGCGGATCCTCGGCGAGTCCTGACCGCTGGCCGGTCCTGTGCGGCCGGTGCTCGGGGTTCAGCGGGCGGCGGGCTTGCGCCGGACGTAGAGCTGCTTGCGCACCTGCGCCACGACCGTGCCGTCGTCGGCGACCACGTCGTTCTCGAACCACACCAGCGCCTTGTCGCCGTGTGCGGTGAGGTCGCGCATCTCGTCCAGCCGGTCCTCGGTGAGCTTGAAGTCGGCGAACACGTCGCCCCGGCCCGGCGAGAGGAAGTCGATCTCGGCGGCGCGGTCCCACACCGAATAGTCGCGGCCGAGGCGGTCCATCGTGAGCGGCATCCAGAACGGGTCGGCCATCGAGAAGAGCGAACCGCCGAAGTGGGTGCCCACGTAGTTGCGGTTGAACCGGTGCAGACGCAGCCGGACCCGGGCCGAACTCCAGTCGTCGGCGATGTCGAGCACCGGATGCCCGCGAAGAGGTAGGGCGGCCACCAGTTGATCGCGCGGCGAAGGCTTGCGGGGGTGAGGGAGCGTCGTGCCATGGGCGTGACGGTAGCACGTGAAGTTACTCGCTGGTAATGCGCTTTGCGCAGGCGTACGTCAGGTGATGGCCCCCGTGCGCCGCCACAGCGCCAGCAGCGAGGTGTCGCCGGTGACCTGGAGGTTCTCGTACGGAGCCCGGTTCCACAGGGCGAGGTACAGGTCGGCCGCGGTGCCGCTCACCGTGCAGTCCGCGTCGTCCTCGACCGCGTGCTCGACGATGAGGGGATCTGCCGAGACGTGGGCCAGCCAGTCCCCGCGCTCCGCGGGCACGTCGACGGCGCGCACGCGGAGCGTCCCCGGTATCTCGTTGCGTACGCGGCTCTTCGTTCGCGCATGGAAGCCGGTCAGCAGCTCGTCGATGCCGTCGGCCGCGAAGACGGGATCGACGGCCGTGGGCGTGCGGCCCGCCGCGATCTCCGCGTCGACACGGTGCACGGCGGTCTCGTGCGCCTGCCGCCGGGCCCAGAAGCCCAGCGGGGAATCGGCCCGCAGGAAGTGCCAGCACTCCATGTCGGGCGGGGCCGACTCCAGTACGGACACCAGACGCTCGTGCCCGTCCCGGAACCAGGCGAGCAACTCCGCGTCGCCGGCCGGTGTCCCGGCGGTGATCGGATCCGGCCGCATCCGCCCCTCGGCGACGAACCGGGTCGCCCAGCGGTGCACGATCCCCTGATGGAGGACCAGGTCGCGCACCCGCCAGCCCGGGCACGGCGGAACGGCTCCCTCCAGGCCGGCCCGCTCCGCCGCGTCGGCCAGCAACGTGCCATCTGTGCGGAGCGTCTCGATGAACTCGGCGGTCTCCATGGCGTGATTGTGGCACCGGGGTCGGACACCCCCCCCGCGCCGGGGTGGTCAGTGCAGTTGCGGACGCCGCTTCCTGGCCCGAGCGATGATCCCCAGCACCGCGGCGTTCAGCACGGCCGACAGCAGTGCCGCGAGGACCGCCGTCCACCAAGCGCCCCAGCCGTACGCGGCGTTCGCAGCCTCCTGCCCGCCGGCCGCGGCGAACAGCCGCCAGAACATGGGCATCCACGGCAGGGTCAACAGCACGAGCCAGACCCCGGAGAACGTCGCGTCCTCGTGCGAGACGAAGGCCGTGTCGACGAGCAGGAACACCAGGGCCGCGGTCACCAGGCCCAGGTAGACGCGTGAGACGCGCTCTCGGTACACCGACCGGGCCACTGCCCGGAGCCGGTGGGGAATCGACATGTCTCCTCCGGTGGCTGGGTGTGATCCACAGGGCATACCACCACCATGGCCCTCCCCGCCGTCCTCATGGGTGGAGATGACGCGTCAGTTTCCGTCGGATCCCGCGAGGCGCCGTGCCGCGCCGGCGATCATGGCCGCCGTCGCGGCGAGCACGGCGACCGTGGTCAGCGCGACCGGCAGACCGGAGGCGTCGGTGAGGAAGCCGATCGCCGGCGGACCCAGCAGGAAACCGCCGTACCCCAGGGTCGAGGCCGTCGCGACACCGCTCGGGCCGCCCAGGGCGCCGGCCCGGGCGATCGCCACGGGGAAGATGTTGGCCAGGCCGAGGCCGGTCAGCGCGAATCCCGCCAGTACCAGCCACACCGCCGGCGCCAGCGCCGCCACCAGCATGCCGGCGCACGCCGTCAGCCCGCCCAGGACGACGGCCCGGGTCGGCCCGAGCCGCATCAGCAGGGCTGTGCCCGACAGGCGGCCGACCGTCATGGCGAGCGCCACCGCCGCGTAGCCCGCCGCGGCCAGGGCGGGTCCGGTGTGCAGGTCGTCCTGCAGGTGCAGCGGGCCCCACTCGGCCAGGGCACCCTCGCCGTAGGCCGTGCAGAGGGCGATCAGCCCGAACACCGCGACCAGCCATCGGGTGCGTGCGCGGGACCACCCCGCACCGTCCGTGTCGCCCGCGCCGTTCCCCGCCGCGTCGGCCTCGTCGGCCGGACCGTCCGCGGGCCGTACCAAGGGGTGTGCCAGGAGCGCCCGCCCGAGGAACGCCGTCGCCGCCGAGCCGAACGCCGCGACCCCGAGGAGGTGCTGCGAGGGCGTCAGGTGCGCCGCCAGCGGCCCGCCCACGCCGGCGCCGACCAACCCGCCGAGGCTGTACGCCGCGTGGAAACCCGGCATGATGGGGCGCCGCAACGAGGCCACCAGGTCGACCGCGAGACTGTTCATCGCCACGTTCATGCCGCCGAAGCCCACGCCGAGGAGCAGCAGCACCAGGCCCAGTGCCAGAGGGGAGTGGGTCATCGGAGGCAGCGCCACGCTCAGTGACAGGACGACGGCCGTGGCGATCGTCACCGGAGCAGCGCCGAAGCGCCGGCACAGCCACCCGCTCGGGATCATCGTGCCGAGGGCGCCCGCCGACACGCCGAGCAGCGCGAGGCCGAGCGCCCCGGCGGACGCGCCCACCTGCTCCTTGACCGCCGGGATGCGCACCACCCACCCGGCGAAGACGAAGCCGTCGAGGGCGAAGAAGGCCGTCAGCGCGATGCGGAGCCGCCGGAGCGGCACCGGGGAGGTTGTGTGATCTTGTCCTGCGAGTACGCTCCGTATTTTGTTTAGGCTCGGCACAAAGTGAGAATAGGACTGTGACCCAGACTCGGACAAGGTTGGAGAGAGGCCGGGCTGCGCTCGGCCCCGCGCTGTCGCTCGTGCACACGGGACGTGCGCCCACCCGCGCCGTGCTCACCGCCGAACTCGGCGTGACGCGCGCGACCGCGGGTGCCGTCGCCTCCGAACTCGAGGCGTTGCGGCTGATCCAGGTCGACACACGGCCGGGCGGTCCGGTGGGGGCCCAGGGGCGTCCCTCGCATCGGCTGGCGATCAACCCCGAGGGCCCGGTCGTGCTGGCCGCGCAGATCCACACCGACGGATTCCGGGCGGCGCTCGTCGGACTGGGCGGTCACATCGTCGCCACGGCGCCGGTCAGCATGGCTGTGCCCGCCGACCCCGCGCATGTGCTCGCCGACGTGGTCGCGGCCGGTGCGCGGCTGTTGAGCGAGCACGAGCGGGTCTGCGTCGGGGCCGGTCTCGCCGTGCCGTCCGCGGTCGCCGAGCCCGAGGGCACGGCGCTCAACCCGTTGCACCTGGAGTGGCCGGCGGGCGCGCCCGTGTTGGACATCTTCAGGGAGCAGGTCGCCCGCGCCGGGATCATCTCGCTCGCGGGCACAGCGCCGTTGTGCTTCGTCGGCAACGACGTCAATGTCGCAGCGCTCGCCGAGCACCGCCATGGTGCGGGCAGCGGCGCCGAGCACCTCCTGGTCGTCGCCACCGGCCACCGCGGCGTCGGCGGCGCCCTGGTGCTGCACGGCAAGCTGCACACCGGAAGCTCCGGGCTCGCCCTGGAGGTCGGGCACCTCACCGTCAACCCCGAGGGACGTGCCTGCCATTGCGGCAGCCGCGGCTGCCTCGACGTCGAGGTCGACCCGCTGGCCTTCCTGGAGGAGGCCGGGCGGGCGCCCGGGCCGGAGGTCTCGCTGCTGGAGCAGTCGGTCACCCTGCTCCGTGAGGAGTACGACGACCCGGCCGTCCGCCGTGCCGCACACAGCCTGATCGACCGCCTGGGCCTCGGCCTTGCCGGTCTGGTCAACGTCCTCAACCCCGACCGGATCCTGCTCGGCGGCCTCCACCGCTCACTGCTCGACGCCGACCCGGAACGGCTGCGGGCCGTCATCGCCGACCGCAGCCTGTGGGGACGCAGCGGCAGCGTTCCGGTACTGGCGTGCGCCCTGGACCACAACAGCCTGGTCGGCGCGGCGGAACTGGCCTGGCAGCCCGTCCTCGACGACCCGCTGACGGCGCTCGGCGTCTGAGCCGGGGGCGGCGGTCAGAAGAGCGGCTCGGGGGGTTCGTCGGCCCTGCTCAGCGGCCGCATCGGCGGGGCGGGCCGGCCCTGGGCCGCGGCCGTGAGAGGCCAGCCCGACACCAAGTGGGCGTCCAGGAGCACCACATCGCCGGATGCCCCGGGCGCCCGGACGTAGAGGTCGGCGCCCGCCACCGCCTCCACCGTGCCGCCGAGGGCGGTGCCGGGCTGGAGGCCGGTGACCGCGGCCGTGGCCCGCGGCGCATCGGGTTCCAGCCCGAACACGGCCGCGTGGTCGACGACTTCGAAGGGGCAGGGAACCAGCGTGTCACGCCAGTCGGGCACGGCGAACGCCGCGTCGCGCACCGCCCGCAGCTCCGCGTGCCGTACGTCCGGCGGCGACAGCACATCACGGGCCGCGCGCTTGGTGGCCGCGGCCACCCGGTCGGGCACACCCAGGGCCGTGCCGAGGACCGACTCCGCGCGGCGGGCCGCCATCAGCGGTCCGCTGCCGAGGAACGAGAAGCAAACGGCGGCCTGTTCGAGCAGCCGGGCTGAGCCGCGCTCGGCGGCGGTGATGCCCACCTTGCACAACCCGGGTCCGAACCAGGCCAGATACAGCGCGTAGGGCCGGGGGTCGTCCAGCCGGGTGTCGGCCGCCACCGACCGCGAGCGGTCCAGCGCCGCGCACTCCTCGCACTGGTCGCGCCGGGCCTGCGACGGCAGCGTCCGCGCCCGCGGGCACGGCGTCCACCGTCCGGCCCGCCACACCCCCAGGCACGCGCGTTCCGCGCCCGGTTCCACCGCGAGGGCCAGCGGGTCGCCCAAGCGCACCGGACTGCTCCGGTCGCCGTGACCCGGGTGCCACCACGCCCAGGCCGGGCCCCCGGACCGCCATCGCAGACCTGTGCACCGCCACATGATCCGCATGCTAGGCGCAGCCACTGACAGCCCGCGTACTCCCCGCGGGGTACCCGCAGTGCCGCTGGCCGTACGACGACCCGGAGCGCTCCGCGGACCAGGCTCGGTGATGACACACGATCCCGCCGTCACCAAGGAGATGAGTCCGCATGGACACCACCGCACTGATCCCGCTCGCCGACCACTGGGACGGCGGCGGTCCCGGCCCCTGGGTCCTGCTCTTCCCGCTGGTCTGGGCGGCCGTCATCGCGGGTGTCATCCTGCTGCGCCGTAGCCTCTGGCGCACGTCCGGCCGTGGGCCGTGGCACCCCAGGGCCGCGCTCACCGAGCACTCTCCCCTCACGGTCCTGGGCCGCCGCTTCGCCGCCGGGGAGATCGATGAGGACGAGTACTGGCGCCGTCTGTCCGTCCTGGACGAACAGTTCGGCCGGAACGCCAAGGGCAGCGACCGATGACCGCCGCCCGCGTCGTCGACGCGGTCAGGACGTACGGGACGGGCGACGCCCGTGTCCGCGCCCTCGACGGGGTCACCGTCGACTTCCCCGCGGGCCGCTTCACGGCGATCATGGGGCCGTCCGGTTCCGGCAAGTCCACCCTCATGCACTGCGCGGCGGGTCTCGACACCCTCAGCTCCGGCAGCGCCTTCATCGGCGACACGGAACTCGGCACCCTGGGCGAACGGCAGTTGACACTGCTGCGCCGCGAACGGATCGGGTTCGTCTTCCAGGCGTTCAACCTCGTGCCGACGCTCGACGTCGCGGAGAACATCACGCTCCCGCTGGACCTGGCCGGTGCCCGACCCGACGGCGAGTGGGTGGACGCGCTGATCGACGTCGTGGGACTGCGCGACCGCCTGCGGCACCGGCCCGCCGAGCTCTCCGGCGGTCAGCAGCAGCGGGTGGCCGTCGCCAGGGCACTCGCCGGCCGCCCCGACGTCGTCTTCGCCGACGAGCCGACCGGGAACCTCGACTCGCGCTCCGGGGAGGGGGTGCTGCGGCTGCTGGGCCGGGCCGTCCACGAAATGGGCCGCACGGTCGTCATGGTCACCCACGACGCGGTCGCCGCAGGCCACGCCGACGAGGTGGTCTTCCTCGCGGACGGGCGCCTGGTGGACCGGATGCCCGACCCCACCGCGCAGAAGGTCCTGGACCGGATGAAGGCCTTCGACGGCACCGGGGACGCGGCTTCCGGCCTTCCGCTGGCCCAAGGAGCGGCGTCATGAGCGGCACCGCACGTGCCTCGCTGCGTCTGAGCCTGTCGTCCCTGCGGGCCCACAAGAGGCGCTTCGCGGGCACCTTTGCGGCGGTCTTCCTCGGCGTCGCCTTCCTCGCGGGCACCATGGTCATGGGCGACACCCTGAAGGCGAGCTTCAGCACTCTGTTCGCCGATGCCAACACCGGCACTGCGGTGGTCGTGCGCAGCGCGGACGTCGTGACCGTTCCGGGCGAGGGGCTGGGCACACGGGAACCGGTCGACATCGCACTGGCCGACCGGCTGCGCGGCGTCCCGGGCGTGGCCGCCGCTGCTCCCGACATCGAGGGCGCGGGTCAGCTGATCGGCCGCGACGGGGACCCGATCGGAGGACAGGGTCCGCCCACTCTCGCGGGGAACTGGATCGACGACCCGGGACTCAGTCCGTACGCCCTGGTCGAGGGCCGCGCCCCCAGGACGGCCGGAGAAGCCGTGGTCAACCGGGGAGCCGCCAAGGCGGGCGGTCTGCGCGTCGGTGACACCACTGTGCTGCGCACACCGGATCCCCTGCGGGTGAAGATCGTCGGCCTGGCGACGTTCGGCGGTGAGGACGGCATGGGGCAGACCACCTTCACCGGCCTCACTCGGAGCGACGCCGAGCGGTATCTGATGCCCGCGCCGGGCAAGGCGTCCGCCATCAAGGTGCGCGCGGGGCCGGGGGTCGGTCAGCGGCAGCTCGCCGACCGGGTGACGCGCACGCTGCCCGCCGGCGTGGAGGCGATCACGGGACAGCAGGCGACCGACGAGAACCTCGACCAGGTCTCCGGCCGCTTCCTGTCGCTGTTCACCACGCTGCTCACGGTGTTCGCCGGCATCGCGCTGCTGGTGGCGACCTTCAGCATCCACAACACCTTCGCGATCGTCGTGGCCCAGCGCACCCGGGATAACGCGCTCCTGCGGGCGCTGGGAGCCTCCCGCCGCCAGGTGGTCGGCGCGACGCTCACGGAGGCCGTCGCCGTCGCCTGTGCCTCGTCCCTGGCCGGGCTGCTCGGCGGGATCGGCATCGCCGCCGGGTTGCAGGCGCTGTTCCCCGCGGTGGGCTTCCCGTTTCCCGACGGCGGGCTGGTCGTCCATGCCGCCGCGCTGGCCGTGCCGTTCGCCGTGGGACTGGTCGTCTGCACCGGCTCGGCGCTGGTCCCGGCGGTCCGCGCCGGCCGCACCGCCCCGCTGGCCGCGCTGCGGGAGACCGCGGTGGACCACTCGGGCGCGTCGCGGGGCCGGGCCCTGCTGGGCGTGTTCCTCGGCGCCGCGGGTGCGGCACTGACGGTGGTGGGGGCGACCGGCGCACCGAATGTGTGGCTCGCGGCGGCGGGGGCCGCCTCGGTCCTGGTCGCGTTCGTGGTGCTGGGCCCGGTCGCCTCCTCCTACGCCGTACGGGTCCTGGGAGTCCCGGTGGCCCGGCTGCGGGGTGTGACCGGCGCCCTGGCGCGACGCAACGCGCTGCGCAGCCCGAAGCGCACGGCGGCCACCGCGACCGCTCTCATGATCGGCGTCGCCGTGGTGTCGCTGTTCACCGTGTTCGGCGCATCGCTCAAGGCGACCATGGACCGGACCGTTTCCCGTACCTTCGCGGGCGATGTCGCGGTGACGGCGTCTGGCTTCGGCGCGGGGGCGAACGGGCTGAGCCCGGGACTCGCCCCGGCGGTGGCCGCGCTCCCCGAAGTCGCGACCGCGGTCGGACTCGGAAAGGGAGTCGCCGAAGTCGACGGCGGTGGGCGCCGGCTGACCGTCACCGACCCCGGAGCGCTCCTGCGCGTCCTCGACCTCGGCGCCGTGGACGGCTCGCTCGGCACCCTGGGACGCGACGGCATCGCCGTCTCCCGCCACGAGGCCGACCGGCGCGGCTGGGCTCCGGGCAGCACCACGGTGCTCGCCTTCGCCGACGGCGACCGGCAGGCGTTCACGGTGCGCGCGGTCTACCAGGAGGCGGGGCTCACCGGTGACTACGTCATCTCGCGCGCCGCCTGGGCGCCGCACAAGGTGCAGGACTCCGACGACCTCGTCGCGGTCGCCTTCAAGAGCGGCGTCACCACGGAGCAGGGCAGAGCGGCGGTCACGAGGGTGGCCGACCGCTACGGCAACCCGCGGGTGCAGACCCGCGACGAGTACGCGGACTCCGCCGCCTCGGGGGTGGACATCATGCTCACCCTGGTCTACGCCCTGCTGGCGCTGGCCGTGCTGATCGCGCTGCTCGGCATCGCCAACACGCTCACCCTCGCCGTGCACGAACGCACCCGTGAACTCGGGTTGTTGCGTGCGGTCGGCCAGACCCGGGCCCAACTGCGCGCCATGGTGCGCTGGGAGAGCGTGCTCGTCGCCGCCTTCGGCACCGCGGGCGGAATGGCCCTCGGCGCCTTCCTCGGCTGGGCCCTGGTTCGGGCCTCCGACAGCGCCGGCACCGGGGCGTACGCGGTGCCCCCGGTGCAGCTCGCCGTCGTCCTGCTGGTAGGGCTGGTCGCCGGCGTACTGGCCGGCTGGCGTCCGGCCCGTCGGGCCGCCCGCCTGGACGTGCTGCGGGCCATCGCCGCGGAGTGACTCCGCGGGCGACAGCCTCGTGGTCCACGGCCGCCGTGCCCCGCCCGGGGTGCGGCGGCCGCGCGGGTCAGACGAGCAGCGGCACGGCGTCCGCGGCCTCGCGCTCGACCTCGGGGGTCCAGCGCTCCGACGGTTCCGGCAGGGCCGTCTCCGCACGCGGCGAGACCTTGCGCGCAGCCACGGCCGAGGGCTCGGCGACCTGCCGTGCCGGGACCGTGGTCTCCGCGCGCAGTGTGAACCACACGACCTTGCCGCCGTCGGGCAGCGACTCGGTCCCCCAACTGTCACTCATCGAGACGACCATCGCCAGGCCGCGGCCACAGGTGGCCAGCGGCTCGAAGTCGCGGACCCGCGGCAGGCGCGGATCGTTGTCCGAGACGGCGATGGTGAGCCACCCCGACGCGAAGCTCAGCTCGACGGAGCAGCGCTTGTCCGGCCGGGCGTGCCGGTGGACGTTCGCGAGCAGTTCGGTGATACCCACCAGGGTGGGGTCTATCAGGGGATGCAACCGCCAGTACCGCAGCTGAGCGGCCACGATACGGCGGACCTGCTGGATCCGGGACGGCAGTGCCTCCAGCTCCAGAGCGCACTGCCTGTGGTTTCCTTCGGTGCTGATCACGGCTGCGACTCCCTCCGCGGGAGAGCGCGGCCCCTTTGACCGGGGCCGTGCCCCGCCCCGCATGGAATGGGAACACCTTTGCGGGATTGCTGTGAGTGACTGCTGCAGTGACTCCGTGATGCCCCTACAGGGTCACCCCGATGGATGCGGTCCGCAACTCCGTGTACGCGGAGAGTCCCATTCCGTTCCTGGCGGGGTCCGGTCAGCGCCGACTGGTGACCCTCTGCCTCGCCGTGTGCAGCGCCTCCATGAAACGGCTCGCCGAAGTGGCGCCCTGCTGGCGCAGAGTGAGCAGATACCCCGTTCCGTTGAGCCTGGCCAGGGTCCGGCGCTTCACGGCGAAGCGGGTGGTCAGGGCCCGCACGTCCTCCACCGGAGCGCTGTCGATCTCCCGGCCGCGGCTGGTGAGCAGTACCAGCCGGCCGTCGCGGATCAGAACCTGCCCGCCGCGGGTCAGCGAGCGCAGCCGCCGTCCGATGCGCACTCCCGTCGCGGTGAACTCCGCCTCTGCCACGGTGATCCCCCTCCTCGGTCCGATCGCAGTCTGCCCGGCCGGGGCTGCCGTGCACCAGGGGCTGCCTATGATCGGCACACGGGGACCGAGGGAAGGCGAGCGGGTGAGCACCATCGAGACGGGCGACGAGGGCGCGGGTACGGCGACGGGGGCGGACGTGCCGTCGGCGTCCACGCTCGATGTGGACCGCACCGATCCCGCGTACCGGGCGTGGCTGAAAGACGCCGTGCGCAAGGTGCAGGCCGACGCCAACCGCTCCGCCGACACGCACCTGCTGCGTTTCCCGCTGCCCGAGGCATGGGGCATCGACCTGTACCTCAAGGACGAGTCGACCCATCCGACCGGCAGCCTCAAGCACCGGCTGGCCCGCTCCCTGTTCCTCTACGGCCTGTGCAACGGCTGGATCCGGCCGGGCAAGCCGGTCATCGAGGCGTCCAGCGGCTCGACCGCGGTGTCCGAGGCGTACTTCGCGGCGCTGATCGGAGTGCCCTTCATCGCGGTCATCCCCCGCACCACGAGTTGGGAGAAGCAGCGGCTCATCGAGTTCCACGGCGGGCAGTGCCACCTCGTCGACGATCCGCGGACCGTCTACGAGGTCTCCGCCCGACTGGCGCAGGAGACCGGCGGCCACTACATGGACCAGTTCACCTACGCCGAACGCGCCACGGACTGGCGAGGCAACAACAACATCGCGGAGTCGATCTACCAGCAACTGCGGCTGGAACGGAACCCCTGCCCGGCGTGGATCGTGGCCACGGCCGGCACCGGCGGTACCTCCGCGACCATCGCGCGCTACGTGCACTACATGCAGTTGGACACCCTGGTGTGCGTCGCGGACCCCGAGAACTCGGTCTTCTTCGACGGCTGGGTGAGCGGTGACGACGCGGTCGCCTGTGAACGCGGTTCGCGCATCGAGGGCATCGGCCGCCCCAGGGTGGAGCCCAGCTTCGTGCCCGGCGCCATCGACCGGATGATGAAGGTGCCCGACGCCGCGTCGATCGCGGCGGTCCGCACCCTGGAGGCGGCCATCGGGCGCAAGGCGGGGGGCTCCACCGGCACCGGGCTCTGGAGCGCCTTCAAGATCATTTCTGAGATGGTCGCCGCCGGGCGCACCGGAAGCGTGGTCACCCTCATCTGCGATCCGGGTGACCGCTATCTGGACAAGTATTATTCCGACGCGTGGTTGGCCGAACAGGGGCTCGACATCGCGCCGTACTCCGCGACCATGGAGACGTTCCTCGCCACGGGGGCCTGGCAGGGCTGAGGCTTACGTCCGTTCGGTTCTGTGACGTCGTGGTCACCTGAGCGCCGCCGGAGTTCCGCATTCCCTTCCCGCCGCGCTCCTAGTTTCCGAGTATGACGATCTCTCAGGCGGCACCTCCGGCGGTCGTCCCACCGGCCTCCGTCGTGGCAGGGGCGGCGTCCGCGCCGGCCGCCCGGAACGGACGCCGGCGCATGCCGCCGCCGGTGCGGCTCCTGGTGCAGACCGGCGTGACGCTGGCCGCCCTCGTCGCGCTGTGCGCGGCCACGGTGGTCGGCGCCCTCGCCGTGCGGTCCGACGCCCGGGAGTTGCGCGACTCCTCGGCGCACCGCGCGGCCGCCGCAGCCGAACTGCGCTTCTCGCTGGCCGACCTGGACGCGCAGCGGGCCAATCAACTGGTGCCCGGCTACGACCCCACCGACAGGAACGCGCTGGTCGGCAACCGGCTGATGGCCCTCATCACCGCCCACGAGCGCCGTGCCGAGATCAGCGACCTGCTGCGGCAGCTGGGTGGCGACGACGGGCACGCCGACCAGGTGCGCGAACTGCTGGACGCGCTGGGACGTTACGACGACGCCAGCGGTCGTGCCGCGTACCTTGACGAGAAGGAGCCCGATCGCGCGGCGGGCCGCCCGCCGAGGGTCGCCCTGAACTTCTCGGCGGAAGCCGGCGAAATCATGCACAGCCAGCTGCTTCCCGAAGCCTCCACCCTGGCGAAGGACTACGACGCGCGGGCCGCCGCCGCCGCCCGGGCGGCCAAGGACACGGCCCGGCGCTTCGCGCTCATCGTCGGCGGACTGGGCCTGGTCACCGTGCTCGTCCTGCTGTGGTGGCAGCGCGACCTGGCCCGCCGCCACCGCCGCCTGTTCAACCCGGCGCTCGTGGTCGCGACCGTCGCCGCCCTGGCCGTCACCGTCGCCGGGGTGGTGTCCTTCACCTCCTCCGCCGGCGATGTGGAGGCGGGAGTGTCCGAAGGCCTGCGGCCGTGGTCCCGGCTGGGACAGGCACGGGCCGTCGCGGCCGAGTCCGCCGCCGCGCAGAGCCGCTGGGTGGTCAACGACGCCGATCCGGAGCGCCGTGCCGAACTGGACTCCCTCATGCAGCGCCTGGACGGTCTGCTGGCACCGGGCACCTACGCCTCCGCCGGGGAACGGCCCGCCTATGCCGACGTCGCCGCGCGCTACGGCCACTTCCGGGCCGACGACCAGAAGCTGCGCGCGCACATGACCCGGGGGGAACTCGACAGTGCCGTCGACATCCTGACCAACGTCGGCGGGGGAAAGGTCGGATTCGACTTCTGGGACTTCGCCACCACCCTGGAGCGGCTCACGCGGGCGCAGCAGGCCGACTTCGCCTCCCGTACCTCCGAGGCCCGCTCGCAGCTGGACGGCTGGCCGGCGATCCCCTTGGGGGCACTGGGACTTGCCGCGGTGCTCGTCCTGGTGGGTGTCCGTCCGAGACTCGCGGAGTACAGGTAAATCCGCGGCGAACATTGCCGTCGGCGCTTGTGGGGAGCGTGTGCTCATCGGTACAAAGTGTTGACCATTCAGCATTCGATCACATGAAAGGGCGCCGGTGTCCGCCACGCCTCCTCACCCCGACGACGTTCCCTCCGTGCCCGACGACGTCTGGGACCGGTTCGTCGAAGACTCGGAGGCCGCCATCAGGGCTTCCGCGCCCAAGGAGCCGTCGGCCCGCGCCCGGATGGTCACCGAGCGCCTGCGGCAGCAGGACGCCCTGGCCGCGCGTGAGGCCAAGCGCCGGGGCCGCGCGACGAAGGCCGCTGTGCGGCAACCGCAGCCGGAGGCATGGCGTGCCGGGCCCGACCCCTTCGCCGAGGAGGTGCGCCGTCCCAGGCGGCGCAGGGGGCTCGGCATCATCGGCGTCCTGGTCACGGTGGCCGTCGTGCTCGTCGCCCTCAACCCGGGGGCCGCGCTGTCCTGGTTCCGGTGACCGGGCGGACTCCTCCGGTCAGGGGCTGCCGGCGTCGGAGTCCGAGCGCCCCGCAGCCCCGCTGGCGGAAGAGTCCTTTCCCGGCAGACCGGGGGTCGGCTTCCCGTTCCCGGGGTCTCGCGCCGAGCGCCACGTGGAGGGCCGCGCGGGAATCGTGTCGGGCACGGGCCCGGGCCGGGGTGCCGGAGTCCTCACCGATCTGAGGCGGCGCCGAAGGGCCACCTCGGCCGGTAGCGGCCGCCGTCGACGTTCGCTCGGCGATCCCTCAGCCGTCCGCGGCGTGGGTTTCCGCGGCCGCACGGTCGGGACCCTCCGGGTCGCCCGCGACGATCAGGTGGGAAAGATGCTCGGAGATCTCGGCGCGCAGCACCTCGGGGATGCCTGCGTCGGTGACCAGGGTGTCCACGTCCTCCAGAGTCGCGAACGAGCTCAGGCCCACCGTGCCCCACTTGGTGTGGTCGGCGATCACGACCACCCGGCGCGCGGAGCGCACGAAGCGGCGGTTGGTCTCCGCCTCGGCGAGGTTGGGCGTCGACAGGCCTGCCTCGACGGAGATGCCGTGCACCCCGAGGAAGAGCAGGTCGAAGTGGAGCGAGCCGATCGCCTGGTCGGCGACGGGGCCGACCAGTGAGTCGGAGGGCGTGCGCACACCTCCGGTGAGCACGACGGTCGCGGCGCCCTCGCGACCCGCGCCGCCCGCCGTACCGGCGCCGCGGGCGGCGGAGTGGAAGACATCGGCGACGCGCACCGAGTTGGTGACGACGGTGAGGTCGGGCACGTCGAGCAGATGGTGCGCCAGTGCGTACGTGGTCGTACCGCCCGAGAGCGCGATGGCGCTGCCTGGCACGACCAGCCGGGCCGCCGCCCGCGCGATGGCCTCCTTGGCCCCGAGCTCCAGCCCGGCCTTGGCCTCGAATCCCGGCTCGTGGCTGCTGGCGGGCGCGACGGGGACGGCGCCGCCGTGCACCTTCTCCACCACGCCCTGACGGGCGAGGGCGTCGAGATCGCGGCGGACGGTCATGTCGGAGACGTTGAGTTTCCGGGTCAGTTCGTTGACCCGGACCCCGCCGCGGCGCCGGACCTCGTCCAGGATCAGCGCGCGCCGCTGTTCCGCGAGCAGGTTCTGGTTGTCGCTCACCCGAGGTCCCGTCCCATCCTCCGACGTCCCGCGCCGTCCTGTACCTGTCCTGTCCAGGCACCGGCGGACTCGCCATCCTTCCACGCCGGCCCGCCGATGCGTGGGGGCGAGTCGCTCGGCGTGATGGGTCACACACACAACGCGCGTAACCCGATCGGGTGGGATCGGGACATACCCCTGTCCAATTCACGTACGCGTGCCCGATTCTGAGTACGCGCGTTGCCGTACACGCATGACGGGGAAAGTACGGAAAAGTACGTGAAAGTACGGGGAGGCGATCGCCATGCGGTCGGATGCGGTACAAGCCGAGCTCTCGCTCGAACTGCTGGTGCACGGCGTCGGGGGCACGACCCCGCAGACCATGCTCAACGACCCACGGATCACGCGGGTCTGCGGCGACGACACCGCCGGGATATACCGCCGCGCCGACGACGCCGACGCCGAGGGCCGCCCCGGCGACTACGCGGGCGCCCCTGTGCCCGACGCCTATTCATGGTGCAATCTGACCTCGGGGGACGGCAGTCGCGCCCTGTGGCTGCTGCTGCTCCCGTTCATGGTCGCCAATCTCGCCCACTGGATGCGTCCACCGGTCGGCCGCGGCCGGCTGGACCGGGCCTACGACGTGCTGGTGCGGCTGCTCGCGCTCTCGCTCACCGTGCTGCTGGTGGCCGCGGCGTGCGAGGTCGCGATGGATCTGGTGGCCTGGCAGTGCGCGGGCAACGCGGCGTGCGTGGGCGGGAAGAGCTGGCTGACGTTCCTCGCCGGCGGAGAGCCGGGGCGTCGCGTCGCCGCGGGCGCCGCGCTGCCGGTCGGTCTCACTCTCCTGCTCTGGTGGCTCTCCCGGCACACCTGGTACGCGTACGAGTCCCAGCGCCCGCTGCCGGTCCCGCCGACGGCCCAGGCCCCACCGGCGACCGGGGACGCCACCCCGCTGTCGCGGCGCGGCTTCTGGTACGGGCGGCGGCTGGTGGCGCGGCTGCGGGCCGCGCACACCGCGGCCGGGCTGCTCACGGTGGCGGTCGCGCTCGTCGTGCCCGCACTGCAGCACGACACGGCGCCGCGGGGCGGCGCGGTTCTCGCGGTCCTGGGATGGCTGCTCACCGGGGGTCTGGCCGGGCTGACCGTGGCTGTGGTCGCTGTGACCTGCGGGATGGGCCGCAGCGAGCACGCGCCGGACGAGGCGCTGGACCCCCGGCTGGCCCGGGCGATGATGGGTGGCACGGCCGCCGCGCTCCTGACCGCCGCCCTGTACGCGTGCTGGCACCGTCCGGGCTGGGTCTCCGTCGGCAGGCTCCCCGTCGGGGACGCCTTCGCCTGGATCGCGTTGCTCCAGGTGTTACTGCTGGCCGTCCTCGGCGCGGTCGCCCACCGGATGTACCGGGTCGGAGGCGGGCCGGGGGAACTGAGCGGACTGGCGGGCCCCGTTGTGGCACTGCTGGCCTGCGCCCTCGGCGGTGTGCTCAGCGGAGGCGTCGCCCAGCGCGTGGCGGACTGGCTGGACCGGGGCGGGATGCCGGGCGCCGCGGGCAGCACGGTGGCCGGACCACCGGTGCTGCTCTCCTGGCAGGCGGCGGTCATTCCGGTGCTGCTGCTCGTACTCACCGTGGTCGTCGTGCTGCGGCTGCGGCGGCTGTGGCGCCGTGCGCGGGAGTTGATGCCCTCGGTCGAGGCGGACTATCCGGGTGAGGAGCACGAGCCGGCCCGCACCCGGCAGATCGCCATGGCCCGCGCACGGGCCGAACTCACCGATCAGGCATCGGTGTTCATCGGTGTCACCGGAGTGGTGTCCTTCCTGCTCGGCGCGGGCGCGCTCGCCGGGGCATGGCTGAGCGACGCGGTGCCGGGCGAGGCGAGCGACGGAGCGCCCGCGGTGGTGCGCACGGCCGCGCAGACCGCCCAGGCCCTGGGTTCCTGGCTGGTGGGTGCGGGCGTGGTGGCACTGATCGCACTGGGCCGCAGGGCCTATCGCGACGCGGGGGCCCGGCGGACGATCGGGATCCTGTGGGACGTCGGCACTTTCTGGCCGCGCGCGGCACACCCCTTCTCCCCGCCGTGCTACGCCGAACGCGCCGTCCCCGACCTCACCTGGCGCATGACGACCTGGACCGCGGCGCATCGCGGCCCGATCATCCTCTCCGGGCACTCGCAGGGCAGCGTGCTGGCCGCGGCCGCGGTGTGGCAGCTCGATCCGGCGACCAGGGGCCGCATAGCCCTGCTGACCTACGGCTCGCCGCTGTCCCGGCTGTACGGGCGCTGGTTCCCCGCGTACTTCGGGCCCGGGGCGCTGACCGCCCTCCACCGGGACCTCCAGGCATGGCGGAACCTGTGGCGCAGTACCGACCCGATCGGGGGCCCGGTCCATCTGGACGAATCCGGGCCGCCGGTCGACCGCGGGCCGTTGCCGGACCCGGCGGCGTACGGGCGGACCGAGCAACATCCGCTGCCGGCACCGCTGCTGACGCACTTCGACTACCAGGCCGACCCCGCCTTCGCGGCGGAGCGCGGCGCACTGCTCGCGTGGGTCTCGGAGCACCGGAAGGAGGTCGTGCCCGCACAGGCTCAGGGCAGCGGCGGCAAATCCTCCGGGTAGAGAAGCTGCAGTTCCTCATGGCTCGGCTCGCTCACCTGGGCGAGGCGGCCCGCGTGGCGCTCCACCATGGCCTCGAAGGTCTGCCGCGCGGTACGTCCGTTGCCGAACGCCGGGCCCTTGGGGATGGCGGTGAAGTACTTGTAGAGCGCCTCGGCGGCATCGTCGGCGAGCTGGTACTCGTGCTCCTCCGCCTGCGCCTGCACAATGCGCAGGAGCTCGACCGGGGTGTAGTCGTCAAAGGTGATGGTGCGGGAGAAGCGGGAGGCGACACCCGGGTTGGCGGACAGGAAGTGCTCCATCTCGGCCGTATAGCCGGCCACGATCACCACCACCGCTTCCCGGTGGTCCTCCATCAGCTTGACCAGGGTGTCGATCGCCTCGCGCCCGAAGTCGCGCCCGGAGTCCTCGGGGGCCAGCGCGTAGGCCTCGTCGATGAACAGCACACCGCCGCGCGCCCGGTCGAAGGCCTCCTGCGTGCGGATCGCGGTGGAGCCGATGTGCTCGCCGACCAGGTCGACGCGGGCGACCTCGACCAGGTGGCCGCGTTCCAGGACGCCGAGCGCGGCCAGGATCTCCCCGTAGAGACGGGCGACGGTGGTCTTGCCGGTGCCGGGGGAGCCGGTGAAGACCAGGTGCCGGCGCGGCGAGGGCGCCTTGAGCCCGGCCTTCTGACGTCGACGGCCCACGGCGATCAGGTCGATGAGCGAGCGCACCTCGCGCTTGACGCTGTCCAGGCCGACCAGGGCGTCGAGTTCGCCCAGCACCTCCTCGGAGGGCCGGCTGTCGGGAGCCGGCGCCGCGGGCGCCGAGGACGCGGGCGTGGTGAAGGTGGGCTTCACCGGCACACCGCCGAGCAGCCCGAAGGACTGTGTCGCGGGCTGCCGTTCGGGCGCGGGCGAGGCGGAGGAGGGGGTTTCGCCGGTGGTCCCGATCTCGCCGCTCTGGTCGCCCGTGCAGTCCTCGGTGACCGGGCCCGGCTCGGCGAACTCGTAACCGCCGCGTGCGCAACGTTCGGTGCGGCAGCGGGTGAGGGTGGAGCGGCACCCGTCGATGATGTGGAAGCCGTAGCCGCGGCTGCCCGTGACCCGGCACCCGGTGAAGGTGCCGCGGCCGCCCGCGGAGACGTAGAAGCCGGCTTCCGCGGGGTTGGTGACGACGCAGCGGTCGATGGAGGGGTCGGCGCCCTTGGTCACGATGACGCCCGTGGCGGTGTCGTCCACGGTGCAGCCGGAGAGGGTCCCGCCGCTGCCGTGGTCGCGGAACCAGGCGCCGGTGGAGGCCTCGCGGATCCGGCAGTCGTCGAGCTGCACGGTGGCGCCGTCGCTGACCGAGACGGCGGTGTTGCGCACCTGGGTGATGTCGCTGTCGACGACGTCGGCGCGCGAACCCCGGTCCAGGACGAACAGGGCGTCGGGCACGTCGTGGACGCGGCAGGACTCGAGGACGGCCGCGGCGCCGTCGCTCACCCAGACCGCGGGGTAGTCGCCCTGACTGTCGTGGATCTCGCACTGGTTGGCGTCGGCGCGGGTGCCCGGGTCCCAGACGGACAGGCCGTTGCGGCCGAATCGGCGCACCGCGGTGCGGGTGAGGGTGAGCACCGAGCGCGAGCGCAGATCGATCGCGTTCTCGGGGATGTCGTGGATGTCGCAGTCGGAGAGGGTCAGCACGGCGTCGGTGTCCAGCGTGATGCCGTCGCCCGTGGTGCGGTGCACCTGGCAGTCGGTCAGGTGCCCGGCCGCGCGGGACGCGACCTGCACGCCCGTGCCCTTGACCTCGTAGATCTCGCAGCCGATCGCCTCCGCGGTGGTCCCCTCCCCGGTGAGGGCCAGCCCGGCGCCGGAAGTGTTGCGGATCCTGCAGCGCTCCAGCCGGGGGGACGCCCCACCGCGCACGGAGACGCCGCTCTGGCCGGCCGCGACGACCTCGCAGTCCTCGAAGAGCCCGCCCGAGGCATCCAGGACGCTGATGCCGAGCCCGGCGGGATTGTCCACCGTGCAGCGGCGCACCGTGGGGCGGGCGCCGCCGCGCACCTCTATGCCCACCGCGGAACGGGTGCTGACGCGCAGTCCGGACAGTTCGGGAGCGGCGGAGCCCTCGATCAGCAGGGCGGCCGCGGAGATGTCCTGGCCCTCGACCGACAGGTCCTGGACGGTCGCCGACGCGCACACGGTGAGCGCGACACCCGAGGGCGGGGCGATGCGCACCGATCCGGCGCCCTCGGCTCCGCGCAGCGTTATGGCCTTCTCCACGACGAGGTTTTCCCGGTAGGTGCCGGGGTTGATCGACAGCACGTCGCCGTCGGCGGCCGCTTCCAGGGCGGCGGCCAGGCTTTCGTACTCTCCCGTGCGGCGGCGCCACCGTGAGCTGCTGGTATGCGTCACCTGAACCACGCCTTGTGCCATGGAGATGCTGTGCCCCGTCCTCTTGCGCTGCGCCGACCTGGGGGCCTCCACGGTAGCGTGCGCCGGGTGCCCGTCAGCACCGAGATGGAGATGGATCACCTGGCGGATGCGTCAGCCGCCGGCGCCGGCCCGGCCCCAGCTCTGTCCGGCGGCGGCCCACTCCCGCTCCCACTCCGCGAGGCGCCGTCGCATCAGGTGCCACATGAGTGACTGGCGTGCCATGAGCCCCAGCACGCACGCGGCGAGGAAGGTGCCGATCCCGGCGAGCGTCGCATGGGTGTCCGCGGTCCCGGGGTCCAGAGGGGCGGGAGCCGGTGCCCGCCCGGCCCGGTCGGTCCAAAGGCTGATGCGGTCGCCCTTGCCCCGGTCGGCCGAGATCAGCACGTTCGCGGTGTGGGACCGGCCGTCGTCGGCGGTCCAGCGGACGACGGCGAGGCGGCGCTCCTCGCGCACCTGGCCGGTCTCCGGGTCGCTGTCGGACACTTCGCGGGGACCGGCCCTGAGGACCACGGCGGGACGCTGGGTCCGCTGCGCGTGCTCGGCGCGGACGGTCTCCCGCAACGTGCTGCCGACGGTGGCGCCCGCGGCCCAGCCCGCGGCGGGCGCGCCCAAGGCGATCACGCAGGCGGTGGTGAGCCCCGCCCAGGCCTCGAAGACATCCGACCGGCGGCGCAGCGGATTGCGCCGCCACCGCCATGCCAGCACGCTCCTGGCCATCGCACCGCACTCCTTCACCGTCCAAGTACCGCACATGGCACGGGACTTGCACGGCACCGGATGGGTCGGAGAGAGCCATATCACCCTCAGTCCGTCCGCAGCCGGTCCGCACGCATCCCCGGACAGCGCCGCAACCACGTGACGCGCATCACTCCATGATGAACAACGCGTCGCCGACCCGCAGTGTTCCGGTCCCGAGGGGCACGACATTCTGTCCGAACACCAGGCCCGCGCCGATCCTGCGGTGCCGGGCGAGCGACCGCAGGGGTTCCTTGCCGCGCTCCGCGGTCCGCTGGTCGGTCGTGGTGACCACACAGCGCCCGCACGGTTTCGCGACGCGGAATTCGACTTCCCCGATACGGATACGCCGCCATGTGTCCTCGGCCCATGCCTCCGTACCCGTAAGGACGGCGTTGGGGCGGAACCGGTTCATCGGGACCGGCCCCTCCTCCGCGTGATCGCCTTCGGCGATCAGCGCATTGAGGGCGTCCAGCGACGCCTGCGTGGTCAGCAGCAGCGGAAACCCGTCCGCGAAACTCACCGTCTCCCCGGGGCGGCCGAAGTTTGGGTCGACCGGTCGTCTGCGGGCCGGGTCGTCGAGGTGGACAAGGGCGACCTCCCTGCCCAGGTAGGCGCCGAACCAGGCGCCGGCCTCGACCCCCGCGGTCACGGCCTCCACCTTGTCGCGCCAGATCGTCACCGGAGCGGTCACCCCCGGGGTGGGCACGTCCACGACCAGCGGGTCCTGCCCCGGGGCATGCAGCAGCAACCCGCCGTGCGGCAGCGACTCCGCGCGTGCCAGAGCCAGCCGGGGCTGCTCCCGCTGCGTGACGAACTTCCCCGCAGCGTCCACGAGCATCCACCGGCGGTCCCCGGCGAGCCCCCACGGCTCCACCGTCGCCCGGGACAGCGGCACGCCCCCGGCCGACTTGACCGGGTAGACGTGCAGCGCGCTCAGGCGTGGTGGCGGCGTCGGCGTCGTCATGCCGCCATCGTGCCAGTCGGTGCGGTCACCCGTCGGCGGGCAACCGGCCGTCCGTCGTTCATGCTCAGCCCGGGTAGTAGCCCTGACCGAGGTTGCGCCGCTGCTGGTAGGGCTGCTGCTCGTCGTAGCCGCCCGGCGCCATCTGGCGCGGCGGCACGGGGCGGGGCGCCACCGGACGGGCCTGCTCGTAGCCGGCCGGGCCCTGGTACTGCTGGGGGGCCGACTGCTGCTGCGGGTAGCCGCCGTTGAACGCCGCGGGCCGGGGAGCGGTGGCCTGCTGCGGGATGTAGGGGGCCGGCGTCTGCTGCAGCGGGGGCTGCTGGTAACCGCCGGGTGCCGCCTGGTAGCCCGAGTACGTGCTCTGCGGCGGAGCGCTCGGGGCCTGGTTGTACGAGGAGGGGCCGGCGGGCAGCGCGGGGAGCGCTGCGGGCAGGGCCGGGAGATTGCTGCCGACGTCGTACGCGGACGGGACGCGGATCGGCGCGATCTGAGGGGTGCCCCGCTCCGCGACAAGACTGTCGTAGATGGGCGTGTCGGGAAAGAACGGCGACGTGTAGTAGCCACCGCCGTAAGAACCGCGGGGGGAGGTCATAGCCCATAAGTTAAGCCCACGATGTGCTGGTTGGGGAGACCGATTAGCGGGTCATTTCATGTGCAGTGAGTGACGTGTGAAGCCGATTGTGAGCGAATGGGAGAAAAACGGGCCACGGTCGCCGTTTCGATCGCGTAAAAGCCCTGGGCCTGGGGTGTTACCGGCCGTCCGGGCGGCTGCACGAGCGGCCCCTTCGCGGCCTTTCCGGAAGCGTTTCCGTTCCTTGCCCTGCGTGACGGAACGGCCACTCATTCGGTCCAACAGCTCACCCGCACGAGGGAGCTGTCAAGGCTTCGGGGTGACTCCGGCGAACTTCCCCGGGCCCCGCGTCCGGTGTGCCACAGTGGGCCATGCGCGTCGCCATGTTCTTCGGGCAGGCACGGCCCGTCAGGCCGGAGGAGTGGCACAAGGCCGCGGCCACCGTCGCCGAGGTCGTGGACGTGGTCGCGGTGCGGGAGCTGACGCTCCCCACCGTGCCCGGGCTCCCCTACGCCGGCCGCGATCCGGAGCGGCCCCACCACTACCAAGTGGTCCTTCCCCTGGGGGGACTGGCCGCGCGTCGTGTCACCGTCGGGCGGATCGGGGGTGTCCTGCGGCACGAGACGGCCGAGTGCGGCCGGGTCGACGTCCTGCACGGCCATGTCCCCGGAGCCGACGACCTGTTGCCGTGGGTCGCGCGCGCCGCACGGCTGCCCTACGTCCTCACCGACGACGACGCCCGCTGGTTCGGCAGCCCCTCGCGCATGCGCCGCGGGCGGGCCCGCGCCTACCGCGAGGCCGCCTCGGTGCTCGCGGTCAGCGACGCGCTCCTCCTGCGCCTCGGGGAGCAGCGGATGCCGGGGCGGCACCGCGTCGTGCCGCACCCCGTCGGCCCCGACACCCTGCCCCGCGTCCCGGCCCGCGCCCGGATCAGCCAGGACCCGGTGCGAATAGCCGCCGCGGGGAGCTTCGGGCCGCACGAGGGGTGGGAGACGCTCGTGCACGCCTTCGCCGCCGCCCGGTTGAAGGACCCGAGGCTGCGGCTGGACATCATCGCGGAGGGGCACGCCGAGGTCCCCAGCGAGCTGCGCGGCCTCCTGCGCCGGTGCGGGGCGGCGTCCGCCGTCACCGTGCGCCGGGCGCGCGGGCGCGCCGAGGCGCTGCACGCGGTCGCCCACGCCGATCTCTACGCGGTCGCCGGCGAGGTCGAGAGTTTCTGCCTGCGGGCCCTGGACGCCCTGGGCTGCGGCACGATGGTGGTGGGCACGCGGACGGGTGCCCTGCCCGAACTCATCGGCCACGACGGGGGGTTCCTCGTGGCCCCCGGGGACCCCGCGGCCTTCGCGCACGCCCTGGTGGAGGCTGCCGCGGCGCTGCCCCGGCACCAGCCCGCCGCCCTCGCCGAGCGCACCCTGCGCAAGTTCGGTACCGCCGCCGTCGGCGCCCGCCTTGCCGTCGCCTACGCCGAGGCGTCGGGCCGCGCATAGGTGCGGCCCTTCCAGGCCGCGCCACGGCCGCGGTGGTGCTGCACGGCGGAGTCGACCGTCATCAGCAGATAGAGCACCGCCGTGAAGGGCAGCACCGGGGCGAGCCACAGCGGCTGCCGGTAGTAGCGCAGCATCGGCAGATAGGTCCCGCACATCACCGCCCATGCCGCCGCCCCGGCGGCGCACAGCCACCGCGCCCCGGCGAGCGCCCCGCCGAGGGCGGCGACCGGGGGCAGGACGTAGATCAGCAGCAGCCCCAGCACCGTGCCCGTGAGCAGGGCCGTGCTGTGCCGCAGTTGGGCGTACGCGCTCCGCGAGACCATCCGCCACAGCTCGGACAGCCCCGGGTAGGGGCGGACGCTGTCCACCTCGTCGGCCAGCCCGAGCCAGATCCGGCCGCCAGTGCCCTTCACCGCCCTGGCCAGCGCCACGTCGTCGATCACCGCGTGCCGGATCGAGGCGGGGACGCCGGCCCGCTCGACGGCGCTCCGGCGGATCAGCACGCAGCCGCCCGCGGCCGCCGCGGTCCTCGCACGCTCGCGATTGACCCAGCGGAATGGATACAACTGGGCGAAGAAGTAGACGAAGGCGGGCACGATCAGCCGCTCCCACGGCGTGGCCACCCGCAGCCGCGCCATCTGCGACACCATGTCGAGCCCGTTGACCCGTGCCGCGGCGGTCAAGTGACGCAGGGAGTCCGGGGCATGGGCGATGTCGGCGTCCGTGAGCAGCAGGAACTCCGGCACCACGGCCGACTGCCCGGCCACCTCGATGCCGTGCCGGACCGCCCACAGCTTGCCCGTCCACCCGGCGGGCGGAGGCCCGGGCGAGACCACCCGCAGCGGCAGTCCGCCCGTCTCCTCCGCCAGCCGTTTCGCCAGCTCACCGGTGCCGTCCGTGCTGCCGTCGTCCACGAGCACCACCTCGGCCCGGCCCGGATACCGCTGCCCCAGCACGCTCGGCAGGCTGAGCGGCAGCACCCCGGCCTCGTCCCGTGCGGGCACGACGACGGCCACGTCGGGCCACTCGTCGCCCCCGCCGGCGTCCGCCGGGGGGAGCGGAGGAAGCGGAGGAAGCCGTACGTCGGTTCGCCAGAACATCCCCTGCGCCAGCAGCAGCCACAGCCATGCCAGCAGCGACACCACGGTCGCCCACGTCAGCCACGTCACCCCCGCAGTCTGCCGTCACGGCCCCCACCCGCGCGGCATTTCCCCGGGGGGCACCGCCGCCCACCCGGGAGCACCCCGCCCCCCGCCCCCGCCGGGCCGCTGGTCCGACCATCGCATCACGTAAAGTGGTGCTCCGTGAAGATCGCGCTGATGGACTCCGGAATCGGGCTGCTCGCCGCGGCCGCCGCGCTCCGCCGGATGCGGCCCGACGCCGACCTCGTGCTCTCGAGCGACCCCGACGGCATGCCCTGGGGCCCGCGCACCCCTGAGGACGTCACCGAGCACGCGCTGGCCTGCGCACGCGCGGCCGCGGCGCACGGCCCCGACGCGCTGATCGTCGCCTGCAACACCGCGACGGTGCACGCGCTGCCCGCGCTGCGCGCCGAACTGGAACCCTCCATCCCGGTCATCGGCACCGTGCCCGCGATCAAGCCGGCCGCCGCCGGTGCCCGCACCGTCGCGATCTGGGCGACCCCGGCGACCACCGGCAGCCGCTACCAGCGCGACCTGATCAGGGACTTCGGCAACGGCGCCTCCGTCACCGAGGTGCCCTGCCCCGGTCTCGCGGACGCCGTGGACAGGGCCGACGAGGCCGCCACCGCCGCCGCCATCGCCGCCGCTGCGGCGCTCACGCCCTCCGACGCCGAGGCCGTCGTACTGGGCTGCACCCACTACGAACTCGTCGCCGACCGCATCCGGGCGGCGCTGGGCACCGCGGCCCCGCTGTTCGGCTCGGCCGACGCCGTCGCCGCGCAGACGCTGCGGCGGATCGGAGCCGCTCCGGCCCCGGCCTACGCACCGACCGGCGGGCTCGCGGTCATCCTCAGCGGCCGGCCGGGCGCGGTCACGCCGCAGGCCCTGGCCTACGCGGAGGGACGGTACCTCTCCGACACCGCCTCCGCCGCGTCCGGCGCTGCGCCCGTCCTCTGACGGCCCGGCGCCCCCGCTCCCGTTCGCACGGCTGCCATCCGCCCCGCGGATGAGTACCCTGCTCACATGACGGACGCGCAGTGTGACGACGCGCGTACGCCCCAGGTGTGGACGGGCCACGCCAGCAACCGATTCCAGTGGCTGCTGGCGGGCGTGGGTGCTGCCTGCATGGCGCTGGGCATCGAACTCGCCGTGGACTCCGCCTACACCTCCGGCGTCGCGCCGCTGATCATGTCGGTGGTGGGCTGCATCGCGGCGGGGCTCCTGGTGCTGTTCGGCACCGTCGCGTTCACGCATGTGCGCGTGAAGGTGGACCGGGACGGGCTCCAGGTGCGCTGCGGCCACATCGGCGTGCCGCGCCGCAGCATCCCGTGGAACGAGATCAACGACGCCCACCTCGCACCCCTGGTGAGCCCGCGCCACTGGGGCGGCTGGGGCTACCGCTGGCGCCCCGAGCAGGGCACGGCGGTGGTCGTCCGGCGCGGCCCCGGTGTGGTGATCGACCTGGGCAATGGGCGGCACTTCACGGTCACCGTGGATGACGCCGAGGGCGCCGTCCGGGCCATCCGCACCCGGCTGGGCCCGCGGCCGTAGGCGGGCGGCCGCCCGCCCACGGGTTCACCCGGGTGGCCCAGCGGGCCCCTGTGCGCGTCAGGAGCGCCGCTTCCCGGTCCGCGCGCGGTGGGCGGCGATCAGGTCGCGGTACCAGGCGTAACTGGACTTCGGGATCCGCTCGGCCCCGTTGTCGTAGTCGACGTGGACGATGCCGAAGCGCTGCCCGTACCCGCGGGCCCACTCGAAGTTGTCCAGCAGCGACCATACGTAGTACCCGCGCACGTCCACGCCCGCGTCGATCGCGTCGGCCAGCGCGTGGAGGTGGTCCGCCAGGTACGCCACCCGGTCCGGGTCGTCGACGCGGCCGTCGGCGGAACGGACGTCGGCCTCGGCCGAGCCGTTCTCCGTGATCAGGGCCGGGGGCAGCGACGGGTAGCGGTCGCGCAGTTCCAGCAGGAGCGCCGTGAACGCCCGCGGTACGACGGGCCAGCCCATGGTGGTGTGCCGCGTCCCGTACGGATCGGTCTCGCGCACACCGATGTCGACGGCAGTGCGCCGCGCCGGGTCGGTCTCGCGGTGCGGAGCGTCCTCGACGGTGAGCGGGCGGTAGAAGTTGAGGCCCACGAAGTCCAGTGGGGCCCCGATGACCTCAAGGTCGCCCTCGCGGCGGTACGAGCCGTCGGCGAGCGCGCCCCACGTCTCGGCCTCGCCTGCCGGGTAGCGGCCCGCGAACAGCGGTTCCGTCCAGGTGTCGTTGTGCAGCGTCACCGCCCGGCGCAGCGCGCCCTGGTCGGCCGCCGAGTCGCTCGCGGCCTCGATCCGGTCGAGGTTGAGGGTGATGCCGATCTCGCGCGCTCCCGCGGCGCGCAGGGCCGGCACCGCGAGGCCGTGGCCGAGCAGCAGGTGGTGGGCGGCGGCCAGCGCGCCCGTGCCCTCGCGGGCGCCGGGGGCGTGCCGGCCCTCGGCGTAGCCGACGAACGCCGAGCAGTAGGGCTCGTTCAGGGTGATCCACCGCCCGACGCGGTCCCCGAGCCGCTCCGCGACGACCGCCGCGTACGAGGCGAAGTGCTCGGCGGTCGCGCGGCTGCGCCAGCCGCCCTCGTCCTCCAGGGCCTGGGGCAGGTCCCAGTGGTAGAGGGTGATGGCGGGGGAGATGCCCGCGGCGAGCAGGTCGTCGGTCAGACGGTCGTAGAAGTCCAGGCCCTTGTCGTTGATCCGCCCGCGGCCCTCGGGCAGCACGCGCGACCAGGCGACGGAGAAGCGGTAGGAGTCGACGCCGAGGCCCTCGAGGAGCGCGACGTCCTCGGCGTGGCGGTGGTAGTGGTCGCACGCGACGTCACCGGTGGCGCCGTCCGCCGTACGGCCCGGGGTGTGGCTGAAGGTGTCCCAGATGGACGGCCCGCGGCCGTCCTCGTCGTGGGCGCCCTCGATCTGGTAGGCCGCGGTCGCGGCGCCGAAGAGGAATCCGGGCGGGAAGGACGGGAGTTCGGTGGGCACGGGAAGGGTCTCCCTCGGCTCGGTGCTGCGGGTGCGGGTGCGGGTGCGGGTGCGGGTGCGGGTGCGCGTGCGGGTGCGGGTGCGGATGCGGATGCGCGTGGGGCGTGACGGTACGACCGGGTCGGTTCAGCGCCCGGCGGGGCGCGGACGCGGGTGGGGCGGTGCGACGCGTTCGCGCGCCAGCAGGACGGGCGCGATCAGCCGGCCGCCGGAAGCGAGGCCGGCCGGCACGCCTTGGGCGTGGGCGTCGATCGTCTCCACGGCCAGGCGCACGACTTCGGCGGACATCTCCTCCACCGGCAGCTCGATGCGCGGCAGTTCGTGGCCGCCGACATCGTCCGGGAGGTTGCCGACCGCCACGACCGACAGGTCCTCCGGGACCCGCAGCCCCTCGGCGGTGACGGCGCCCAGGATGTGCGGCAGCGCGGCGACGTGCTGCACGACCAGCGCGGTCGGCGGCCGTTCGCCGCAGAGCAGGGCACGGAGCACCTGCGGCAGCCGCGGGATGTCGCCGGTCGACTCGCGGACGGCGACGTCCGCACCCGTCTCCGCGGCGGCCCGGCGGGCGCCGGCGACCCCGCGGACCGCGTAGCCCCGCCGGGCCCGCAGTTCGTGGTCGGTGGTCGCGAGGAAGGCCACGTCGCGGTGCCCGGCCGCGACGACCGTACGGACCGCCAGCGCGGTGGCGGCCTCCCAGTCCAGATCGGTCCACGGCTGCGTGTCGTCGGCCGACCGGCCCAGCAGGGCGGTGGGGAAGGCGAGTTCGCGAAGGGCCTCGATGCGGGGGTCCTCCATCTCGACCGCCATGAGGATGGCCGCGTCCGCCTGCCGGCCGCCCGCGATCCGGCGCAGCCCCGGGACGCCCTCCCGCGCGGTCGTGAGCAGCACGTCGTACCCGTGCGCGCGGGCCGCGTCGCTGATGCCGATGGCGAAGCGCCCGTCCACCGCCCGGTAGCCCCCGGCGACCCGCGGCAGCGCGAGGGCCAGCACCTGAGTCCGTGTGCTCCGCAGCGTCCGCGCGCTCGCCCGCGGGTGGTAGCCCAGCTCGTCGATCGCCTGCCGCACGGCGCGGCGCGTGTCCTCCGAGATCTTGCGGGACCCGCTCAGGACGTACGACACGGTGCTCGGCGCGACTCCCGCGCGAGCCGCGACATCCTTGATCGTGGCCATGCGGCTCCTCTCGGCGGCGGGGTCGTGGTGCCGATGATGTCGAATCGATTCGAAGCGCCACCGATCGTAGATCGCCTTCCCGACCCGCGGCAACTGCCTGCCGTGGGATCGGCTGCCGCCTAGGCTTGAGTGCTCGGCTTGTGTGGGGGTGGGGGGAGATCGTGATGTGGTCGGCGGCCGGAGACGCGTCTCTCGCGGGTGAGTTGGTCATCGCGGTGGTCGGATTCGCCGCGGGTGTGGTGCTGGCGTCCGTGAACGCGCTCCATGCCCGCCGCAACGAGGACCGCCGCCAGCGCGCCGAACGCGCCGGCGACGCGCTGGTCGACTTCATGCGCGGCATCGCCGAGAACGCCCAGTACCGCGGACGCCTCCACGGCGCCGGACAGGCCGTGACGGCGGAACGGTCAGCCGAATTGGAGGACCGGATCACCGAGTCCCTGGTGCTCGTCTCCTCCGCGAAGGCACGCCTGGCCACCTACGGCAACGCCGAGGCCGGCCGGCTCCTGGCCGCCATCGAGCGGGACGGCGGGTTCGTCGGTTCCGATCCCGTGGTGCAGCGCCGCATGTCCGAACTGGTCGCGGCGCTGCGCACGGAGCTGCGGCTCAGCGGCAAGCTGGAGGCGGAGGACATCCGCGTCGTCCTCTTCGGTCCGTGACCGGGTCCGTCTCCCGCCCGGGAAGGCCGTGCCGCCCCCGTCCTCGGCAACGGCAACCGCAACGGCACCGTGAGCGTGCTCAGCGGACCGGTGGTGGGCCGTCGCGGGTGGGGCGGGAGGTGGCGAGGCCGGCGAGGAGGCCCGCGCCGGCGGTGACGGCGGCGTAGCTGAGCACGTGGTCGACGGCCGACTGCATGGCCAGGCCGGAGAGCGCGGCCGCGGCGGTGAGCACGACGGACGTGATGCGGGGGGAGCGGCGCAGGGCCCACAGGACCCAGGCGTAGGAGGCGGCGAGGAGTGCGACGCCCGGGGCGCCCTGCTCGGCGGCGAGCTGGAGCGGGGCGGACTGCGGTGTGCCGCTGCCGACGGTGACGTCGGTGTCCGACCTGACACCGGTGCCCTCCACCTCCACGAACCGTCCGGGACCGACGCCGCGCAGCGGGCTGGTCCCGGCGATGTGCAGGGCCTCGTGCCAGAGCCTGACGCGCGCGGGGGTGAGCTGGCCGGCCAGGGACGCGGACAGTCCTGGCGGCAGGGCGTCCACGGCGACCGCGTACGTGCCGCCGACCGCCACGACGGTGGCCAGCGCCAGTCCGGCGAGCCCGATCACTCGGGGGGTGCGGTCGGCGGCGAGCGAGCACAGGAGTACGCCGAGCGAGGCGGCGAAACCGGCCGCCGAGCCGAGGCCGAGGGCGAGCAGCGCCGCCAGGGCGCCGAGCAGCCGCAGTCCGAGACGCGGTGGGCCCGGGCGGGCGGCCCAGGCGGCGCAGCACGCGGCGCCGGTGGCGAGCACCATGAGGGCGGCGTCGGCGTTGACGTATCCCAGCGGAGGGGTGTGCGGTCCGCGCGACAGACGTCCGGGCAGGAGCAGTGTCAGCGCGACCGCGGCCACGGCCGTGGTGGCGGGCACCGCGACCGGCCGCAGGGCCCCGCCGATCCTTCCGGCGGCGAACCCGGCGGCGACGGCGAGCACCGCGAGCAGGACGCCTTCGGGACGTGCGGGGCGGCCGACCGCCGAGACCAGCGCCCAGACCGCGCTCGAGGCCAGGAGCGCCGCTCCGACGGCGTCGGCCCGGCCGGATCGCGGGCTGTCGGGCGGGGCGTCGTCACCGGCGATGCCGGCCGCGTCTCCCGTTGTCGTGTTCATCCCCGAACCCCCTGACGCCACCCCGCGCGGGCGGGACTCCCCGGGCTCACGGTAACCGCTGTGACGTGGTGGTGTGGATATGTCGTGCGGTAACACCGTGCACCCGCGCCGGCCCGGCCGCCTCGGCGGACATGATCCACCCGAGCCCGTAGGCTCGAGGGCGTGCCGATTCCCGAATTCATCCGTGAGCTGCGCGCCCTCGTCGGCCACCGGCAGCTGCTGCTGCCCGGTGTCACGGCGGTCGTCCTCGACGACGACAACCGCGTCCTGCTCAACCGCCGTGCCGACAACGGGCGCTGGTCCCTGATCGGGGGGATCAGCGAACCCGGTGAGCAGCCCGCCGAGACGGCCGTCCGGGAGGTACTGGAGGAGACCGGCGTGCGGGCGGTGGCCGAACGCGTCGTCCTGGTGCAGACGATCAAGCCGGTCCTGTATCCCAACGGCGACCGCTGCCAGTACGTCGACATCACCCTGCGCTGCCGTGCCGTGGGCGGCGAGGCGCACGTGGCGGACGACGAGTCGCTGGAGGTCGCCTGGTTCGGCATGGACGAGCTGCCCGAGCTCGGCGGTCACGGCCGGCTGCGCCTCAAGCACGCGCTCACCGAAGGGCCCACCTGGTTCGAGCCGGCGGGGCCGCCGGAAGAGTGAGTGTGGAGCGCGCCCACCAGCTCGGAGGCGACTGTGGGCGTTGCCCACATCGGTGCGGGGGCCGTCGTTGCCTAGCCTCGTGGCCATGACGGACTCCACCCCCCAGCCGGGCGTCCCCGACCTGGGCGGCCGCACCGCTCTGGTCACCGGAGCCGCGGGCGGCATCGGACGCGCGTGCGTGCTGCGGCTGGCCGCCGCGGGCGCCAAGGTGCGCGCCGTGGACCGCGACGCAGAAGGCCTGGCAGCCCTCGTCGAACGGGCCACGGGCGACGGCCGCCCCGGCACGGTCGAGGCGCTCACACTGGACCTCACCGACCTCGACGCCGCCGAGCACGCAGCCGCCGGCACCGACATCCTCGTCAACAACGCCGGGCTCCAACTGGTCCGGCCCATCGAGGACTTCCCGCCGGAGGTGTTCTCCACGGTGCTGCGGGTGATGCTGGAGGCCCCGTTCCGGCTCATGCGCGGCGCGCTGCCGCACATGTACGGCCAGGGCTGGGGCCGCATCGTGAACATCTCCTCGGTGCACGGACTGCGCGCCTCGCCGTACAAGAGCGCCTATGTAGCCGCCAAGCACGGCCTCGAAGGGCTCTCCAAGACGGCCGCGCTCGAAGGCGCCGCGCACGGCGTGACCTCCAACTGCGTGTGTCCCGGCTACGTACGCACCCCGCTGGTCGAGCGGCAGATCGCCGACCAGGCGGCCGCGCACGGCATCGACCCCGAGCGGGTGGTCGGCGAGATCCTGCTCGCGGACACGGCCGTGAAGCGACTGGTGGAGCCGGAGGAGGTCGCCGAGATGGCCGCGTATCTCTGTTCCCCGCAGGCGTCCTTCGTCACCGGCGCGTCCCTGACCATGGACGGCGGATGGACGGCGCACTGATCTGCCGGTATCCCTGACAGCGTGCCCGACCACCACGACCCGCCCGGCTCCCACGACCCGTCCGGCTCCCACGACCCGTCCGACCGCCACGACCCATCCGCCCGGGACGACCACGAGGACACCAGCGGACCCATGCCTGCGTACGGACCCGCCGACGCGCCCTACCTGCGGCTGCTGGCCCGGGGTGCCCCGGCGGAGGAGTACGAGCGCCCGGTGCTGGCCGCCCGCGCCGAGGGTGCCGCGCCCACCGTGCTCGCCGAGTTGGAGCAGGCCAAGATGCTGGCGCTGCGGGTGCGCGCGGAAATGGAGGGCAGGCGGCGGCGCGAGGCCGAGCTGTCGGCGCTCTTCGAGACGGCCGGCGACCTCGCGGGGCTGCGCGACCTGGACTCCGTGCTGCAGGCCATCGTGCACCGGGCGCGGTCCCTGCTCGGTACGGACGTGGCCTATCTGAGCCTGATCGACCGCAAGGTCGGCGACACCTACATGCGGGTCACCGAGGGCTCGGTCTCGGCGCGCTTCCAGCGTGTGCGGCTCGGGATGGGGGAGGGGCTCGGCGGGCTGGTCGCCCAGACCGCCATGCCCTACGTCACCGAGTCCTACTTCGAGGACGAGCGGTTCTGCCACACCTCCCCGATCGACTCCGCGGTGCACGACGAGGGCCTGGTCGCGATCCTCGGGGTGCCGCTGGTGCTCGGGACCGGGGTCATCGGCGTGCTGTACGCGGCCGACCGGCGGGCCCGCGTCTTCGAGCGGGAGCAGATCGCCCTGCTGGCCTCGCTCGCCTCGCTCGCGGCCGTCGCCATCGACACGGCCAACCTGCTGGAGGAGACCCGTTCGGCCCTCGCGGACCTCGGCGCGGCGAACGAGACCATCCGCACCCACAGCGCGGCGCTGGAGCGCGCCTCCGAGGTGCACGACCGGCTGACCGAACTCGTGCTGCGCGGCGGCGATGTGGACGACGTCGCACACGCGGTCGCCCAGGTGCTCGCCGGAACGGTCCGCGTGGTGGGCCACGACCACGAACCCGTACCCGGCGACCTGGCCGCCGCCGTCGCCCGCTCCCGCAAGGACGGCCGCGCCGTGCGCCAGGGCGACACCTGGGCCGCCGCCGTCACCGCGGGCGGCGAACTCCTCGGCGCACTGCTGCTGCGGGGCCACCCCGAACTCGATCCCGTCGACCAACGCACCCTGGAGCGGGCCGCGATGGTCACCTCCCTGCTGCTGCTCGCCCGCCGCAACGCGGCCGAGGCCGAGCAGCGCTTCCGCGGCGAACTGCTGGACGACCTGCTCGACGCCCCGCACCGCGACCCGCGGTTGCTGCGGGAACGCGCCGGACGGCTCCGTGCCGACCTGGACGCCCCGCACATCGTGCTGGCCGCGCGCATCGACGACGAGACCGACGGCAGTTCCGACCGGCTCCGCCTGTGGTCCGCCGCCTCCCACATCGCGGCCACCCACCGGGGCCTGGCGGCGGCGAGGGACGGCGGCACCGTGCTGCTGCTGCCTCTGGAGCCGGACGCCGACGCCTCGTCCACGGCGCGCCGCATCGCCCGCCAGCTCGGCACCGCGGTCCAGGCCGCCGTCACCGTGGGAGCGTCCAGCCCCGTTGCCGCGCCTGCCGGCCGTCCCGGATCCGTGGCACTGGCCTACGCCGAGGCCCAGCGCTGCGGCGACGCCCTGCGGGCCCTCGGCCGCGCGGGAGAGGGCGCCGCCGGGGCCGACTTCGGATTCCTGGGCCTGCTGCTCACCGACGCACGGGACGTCGACGGATTCGTGCACCGCACCATCGGGACCGTCGCCGACTACGACGTACGACGCGGCACCGAGCTCGTCCGCACCCTCGACGCCTACTTCTCCAGCGGCATGAGCCCGGTGCGCACCAAGGACGCCCTCCATGTGCACGTCAACACCGTCGCCCAGCGTCTGGAACGGATATCCCACCTCCTCGGTCCGGACTGGCAGTCACCGGACCGGGCGCTGGAGATCCAGCTCGCGCTGCGCCTGCACCGACTCTCCTCGGCCCAGGACTGATCCACGCCCTGGTGACGTCTCGTTCACGGTGACGACGCCGGACCCCGCCACCGACGGCGGTGACGGGGTCTCACGGTCGAGGCGGCCTCAGCTCGCGGGCGCGGAACGGGCGAGGGGCGCCTCGTCCGCGGTCTCGGGTTCGACGGCCGCGAGGTCGCGGCCGCGGGTCTCCTTGGCCACGGAGACCGCGACCAGGGTGATGACGGCGGCGAGGATGACATAGAGGGCGATCGGGGTCGCGCTGCCGTAGTCGGCCAGCAGCGCCGTCGCGATGAGCGGCGCCGGGGCGCCGGCCGCGACCGAGGCGAACTGGGCGCCGATCGAGGCGCCCGAGTAGCGCATCCGGGTCGCGAACATCTCCGAGAAGAAGGCGGCCTGGGGCGCGTACATGGCGCCGTGCAGGATCAGGCCGACCGTCACGGCCAGCAGCAGCGCCGGGAAGCTCTTGGTGTCGATCAGGGCGAAGAAGGGGAACGCCCACAGGCCCACGCCGGCCGCGCCCAGCAGGTAGACCGGCTTGCGGCCGATCCGGTCCGAGAGGGCGCCCCAGGCGGGGATCACCGCGAAGTGCACGGCGGAGGCGATGAGCACGGCGTTGAGCGCGGTCTGCTTGCCGAGGCCCGCCTGTGTGGTCGCGTACACCAGGACGAAGGCCGTGATCACGTAGTAGCTGATGTTCTCGGCCATGCGCGCGCCCATCGCCACCAGCACGTCGCGCCAGTGGTCGCGCAGCACGGCGACCAGCGGCATCCGCTCCACGGCCGCGGTCTCGGTCTTGCGGGCCTCGGCCCGCGCGAGGGCCTCCTTGAAGACCGGGGACTCGTCCACCGAGAGCCGGATCCACAGGCCGACCAGGACCAGGACGCCGGACAGCAGGAAAGGCACGCGCCAGCCCCACGAGGTGAAGGCGGCATCCGACAGCAGGGCGGTCAGCGCCGACAGCACACCGGTGGCCAGCAGCTGTCCCGCGGGGGCCCCGGTCTGCGGCCAGGAGGCCCAGAAACCGCGCTGCCGGGCGTCCCCGTGCTCCGACACCAGCAGCACCGCGCCGCCCCACTCGCCTCCGAGCGCGAATCCCTGCACCAGGCGCAGCGCGGTGAGCAGCACGGGGGCGGCCGAGCCGAGGGTGGCGTGGGTCGGCAGCAGGCCGATGCAGAAGGTCGCGCCGCCCATGAGCAGCAGGCTGAGCACCAGGAGGCGCTTGCGCCCGAGGCGGTCCCCGAAGTGCCCGAAGACCAGCGCGCCGACGGGCCGCGCGGCGAAGCCCACCGCGTAGGTGAGGAACGACAGGAGGGTGCCGACCAGCGGGTCCGAGCCCGGGAAGAACAGCTTGTTGAAGACGAGGGCGGCGGCGGACCCGTAGAGGAAGAAGTCGTACCACTCGATGGTCGTGCCGATCAGGCTCGCGGCGACGATCCGCCGGAGGCCGGCCGGCGGTGGGGGAGCGGTTGCGGGGGAAGCCATGTGCACCACTTCCAGGCGGTTGTCGGGGACGTTTCCGTGTCGGCACAACGTAGAAAGACGCAGGTCACCGGCCCATGTGGTGGGACACCATAGTTAACGTGGCCGATATCCCCGCGACCACCACGGCCGGCCGTCCGCCGGAGGGCTGGGGAGCCGGGGGGCCGGGAAGAAGGGAAAAGGGGGAACGGGACAGGGGTCGCCAGGAGGCCGTCGGCGGAGTCCGGCCGTCGGGTGTCGCCGCCGTGGGCAGGGTCCCGTCGAGACGGATGCGCTCACGAGATATCTTGATGTCGAGCAATGTTGCAATGTTGCAGACGTGGAGCGGAGCACCCGGTGACTGACTCGACCATCATCTATACGCACACCGACGAGGCGCCGGCGCTGGCGACGTACTCGTTCCTGCCCGTGATCCAGGCGTACGCCTCCACGGCCGGAGTCGCCGTGGAGACCCGCGACATCTCCCTGGCCGGCCGGATCATCGCCAGCTTCCCCGAGTACCTGGAGGAGGGCCAGCGCATCCCCGACGCCCTCGCCGAGCTCGGTGAGCTGGCCAAGACCCCCGCGGCCAACATCATCAAGCTGCCGAACGTCTCGGCCTCGATCCCGCAGCTGAAGGCCGCCATCGCGGAGCTGCAGGAGCAGGGCTACGCGCTGCCGGACTACCCGGACGACGCGAAGTCCGACGAGGACAAGGACGTGCGCGCCCGCTACGACAAGATCAAGGGCAGCGCCGTCAACCCGGTCCTGCGCGAGGGCAACTCCGACCGCCGCGCCCCCGCGTCGGTCAAGAACTACGCCAAGGCGCACCCGCACCGCATGGGCGCCTGGTCGGCCGACTCCAAGACGAACGTCGCGCACATGACCGGTGACGACTTCCGGTCCACCGAGAAGTCCGCGGTCATCACCGAGGACGGCTCCCTGCGCATCGAGCTGCTCGGCGACGACGGCACCACCACGGTGCTGCGCGAGTCGGTGCCGGTGCTCGCGGGCGAGGTCGTGGACGCGTCCGTCATGCGCGTCGCGGTGCTCCGCGAGTTCCTGGGCGAGCAGGTCGCCCGTGCCAAGGCCGAGGACGTGCTGTTCTCCGTGCACCTGAAGGCCACGATGATGAAGGTCTCCGACCCGATCGTCTTCGGCCACGTGGTGCGCGCCTTCTTCCCGAAGACCTTCGCGCAGTACGGCGAGGCCTTCGCGGCCGCCGGCCTGACCCCGAACGACGGTCTCGGCGGCATCCTCAAGGGCGTCGAGGCGCTTCCCGAGGGCGCGGCCATCAAGGCGTCCTTCGAGGCCGAGCTCGCCGAGGGCCCGGCCCTGGCGATGGTCGACTCCGACCGCGGCATCACCAACCTGCACGTCCCGAGCGACGTCATCGTCGACGCCTCCATGCCGGCCATGATCCGCACTTCCGGCCACATGTGGGGCCCGGACGGCCAGGAGGCCGACACCCTCGCGGTGCTCCCGGACAGCAGCTACGCCGGCATCTACCAGGCCGTCATCGACGACTGCCGCGCCCACGGCGCCTTCGACCCGGCCACCATGGGCTCGGTGCCCAACGTCGGCCTGATGGCGCAGAAGGCCGAGGAGTACGGCAGCCACGACAAGACCTTCGAGATCCAGCACACCGGCACCGTCCGCCTGGTCGACCTGGCCGGCAACGTCGTGCTGGAGCAGGCCGTCTCCGCCGGCGACATCTTCCGCGCCTGCCAGACCAAGGACGCGCCGATCAAGGACTGGGTCAAGCTCGCCGTCACCCGCGCCCGTGCGACCGGCGACCCGGCGGTGTTCTGGCTGGACGAGGAGCGCGCCCACGACGCGAACCTCATCGCCAAGGTGACGCAGTACCTGACGGAGCACGACACCGAGGGCCTGCAGATCGAGATCAAGTCCCCGGTGGAGGCGATCAAGTTCTCCCTCGACCGCATCCGCCGCGGCGAGAACACGATCTCGGTCACCGGCAACGTGCTGCGCGACTACCTGACCGACCTCTTCCCGATCCTGGAGCTGGGCACCAGCGCCAAGATGCTGTCGGTCGTCCCGCTGATGAACGGCGGCGGCCTGTTCGAGACCGGCGCCGGCGGCTCCGCGCCCAAGCACGTGCAGCAGCTGGTCAAGGAGAACTACCTGCGCTGGGACAGCCTGGGCGAGTTCCTGGCCCTGGCCGTCAGCTTCGAGCACCTGGCGACCACCACGGGCAACGCCCGCGCCCAGGTCCTGGCCGACACCCTGGACCGCGCCACCGGCACGTTCCTCAACGAGGACAAGTCGCCCAGCCGCAAGCTCGGCGGCATCGACAATCGCGGCAGCCACTTCTACCTGGCCCTGTACTGGGCCCAGGAGCTGGCGGGGCAGACGGACGACCCGGAGCTGGCCAAGGCCTTCGCCCCGCTCGCCCAGACGCTGGCCGAGCAGGAGGAGACCATCGTCGGCGAGCTCATCGCCGTCCAGGGCTCCCCGGCCGACATCGGCGGCTACTACCAGCCCGACCCGGCGAAGGCCTCGGCCGTCATGCGTCCGTCGGCCACCCTCAACGAGGCGCTGGCGATCCTCGGCTGACCCGGCCGCGGCCCGTACGACGCGAACCGCCCCGGCCGGAATCCGGCCGGGGCGGTTCGCGTCGTCGTGGTGGTCCGTGCAACGAGCTCCGGCGCGCGTCAGGCGAAGACGCCGTCGAGCCAGCGCTGCCAGCGTTCCGCGGCATCCTTGCCGTCCGCGCCGGCGGAGAAGTCGTGCACGCTGACGCCGACTGGTGCTCCGAAGTGGTTGCGGCCGAAGACCCGGTACATGGCGTCGGCGGTGCGCAGGCCGACGAAGTACGGATTGCGGAAGTCCACGACGGCGTCCACGGGGTCCGCGGTGCCGGGCAGCCGCAGGTGGACCGCCGCGCCCTCGGCGGCCTCGTCCGGGACGCCGAGGGCGCGGCTGGCGGCTTCCAGGGCGTCCGGCGCGGTGGAGGCGCCGGGGCCGTTCACGGTCGCGAAGGCGGCGGGGCGGCCCGCGAAGTGCGCCAGGTACTGGCGCAGGGTGTGCAGGTAGAAGTCGGTGTGCTTGCTCGCGCCGTCGTACTGGTTGTCCCAGTCGTCCACGAAGATGCCGCTGTGCACGTAGCGCACCAGGGAACCGCCCCCCTCGCGCGCCTCGATGACGTGCTCGAGCTGGTTGAAGACCTGGTTCTGGACGGCGTCGGTGAACTCGGCGCGGGCGGTCAGGTGGTGCGGCGGGTCCCAGACGGCGAGGACGCCGCCGAAGGGCGCCGCGCCGCCCTGGCGTGGCTCGAACTCCTGGGGCCACAGCCAGCCCGCCGAGCCGGTGGTGACGGCCTCCCAGACCTCCTCCGGTGCCGCCTCGACCTCGAACTCGCGGACGATCTCGAATTCCTTGCCCATGGTGCTGCTCTCTCCTCGTGCGCGCTGGTGCGGGGACGATGCGGTGGATGCGGTGGATGCGGTGTGCGCCGCGGCCGGTGCGCTCACGGCGCCTGCTCGATGGCCGGGGCGGACTCCGGGGCCGACTCCGGCGCCGACCGCGGCCCGGGTGCGGGCTCCTTGACGGTGGGATGGAGCGCGACGACGATGCGGTGCTCGCGGCCGCCCTCGGCGCCCGCGTCGTGATACTTGGCGATCAGCGCGCTGACGCCGCGGGTCAGCTCCTCCACGAAGGCGGCCCGGTCGGCGGCGGAGGCGAAGCGCACCTCGCCGTCCAGGGCGTAGGTGGCCAGCCGCTTGCGGGCCTTGGCCGCACCGGTGATCAACGTGCCGACGTCGCGCACCAGGCGGGCGGCGACGGCCAGCAGCCAGCGGGCGGACAGCTGGTCCCGGAAGCGGCCGGGGTCCGGCTGCACGGCGGCCAGCGCGAGGGGCGAGATGACGTACGAGGCGGCGGTCGCCTGCATCAGCCGCTCGGTGACGTTGCCCTTGCGGCGTTCCCCGGCCAGCTCCACCAGGCCGTGCGCCTCCAGAGCCCTGAGGTGGTAGTTCACCTTCTGCCGGGGCAGCCCGACCCGCGCGGCGAGCATCGTCGCCGATGCGGGGCCCCCGGCGAGCTCGGCCAGGAGCCGGGCCCGTACGGGGTCCAGGGAGGCGGCGGCCGCCGCGGAGTCCTCGATCACGGTCACGTCCAACATGCCCCCAGGCTCTCACCGAACAATATTTTTGTCCAGACTCATGGTCTTGTCGGCGAGGTGCCGACGCCGCCGTGACACCGGCCGGTAACCCCGGGGACGGGGACGAAACGCCGATTTCACCGGGCGAGCGAACACCCCTGACATCGCCCTGATCGGCATCCGCGCAGGTGACGCGACGGAACGCGCGGGCCCCCATCGCGTTACAGCGTGGTACTGCACCCCGCGCTTCCCGGCTCCTAAGGTCAGCCGACAAGCGACCCGGAGTCGAGCTCCGGGGCCCGCTCATCGCCGCGATTTCGGAGGGAAGACCGATGAGTCGAGTTGTGCGCGCAGCGCTCGTGCAGACCAGGTGGACCGGCGACAAGGAATCGATGATCGACCTGCACGAGCGGTACGCCCGTGAGGCAGCCGCGCAAGGGGCGCAGGTGATCGGCTTCCAGGAGGTCTTCAACGCCCCGTACTTCTGCCAGGTGCAGGAGCCGGAGCACTACCGCTGGGCCGAGCCCGTGCCGGACGGCCCGACCGTGCGCCGGATGCAGGCGCTGGCGAAGGAACTGAACCTGGTGATGGTCGTGCCGGTGTACGAGGTCGAGCAGGCGGGCTTCTACTACAACACTGCGGCGGTGATCGACGCCGACGGCTCCTATCTCGGCAAGTACCGCAAGCACCACATCCCGCAGGTCAAGGGCTTCTGGGAGAAGTTCTACTTCAAGCCCGGCAACCTGGGCTGGCCGGTCTTCGACACCGCGGTCGGCAAGGTCGGCGTCTACATCTGCTACGACCGGCACTTCCCCGAGGGCTGGCGCGCCCTCGGCCTCGCCGGAGCCGAACTCGTCTACAACCCCTCCGCGACCTCGCGCGGACTGTCGGCCTACCTCTGGCAGTTGGAGCAGCCGGCCGCCGCCGTCGCCAACGAGTACTTCGTGGCCGCGATCAACCGGGTCGGCCAGGAGGAGTACGGCGACAACGACTTCTACGGCACCTCGTACTTCGTGGACCCGCGCGGCCAGTTCGTCGGTGACGTGGCCTCGGACAAGGAGGAGGAACTGGTCGTGCGCGACCTGGACTTCGGGCAGATCGAGGAGGTCCGCCAGCAGTGGGCCTTCTACCGGGACCGACGCCCCGACGCCTACGGCCCGCTGACCGAGGCCTGAGGGGAGGGAGGGACGGCATGAGCCGGATACTGATCCGCGGCGGACTGGTCGTCACCGCCGCCGAGGAGACCCACGCCGACGTGCTCGTCGAGGACGAGCGGATCGTCGCCCTGGCGGCCACCGGCAGCTCTGTGGCCGAGGGCTGGACGGCGGACAGCGTGATCGACGCGACCGGGAAGTACGTCATCCCCGGCGGTGTCGACGCGCACACGCACATGGAACTGCCGTTCGGCGGGACGTTCGCCTCGGACACCTTCGAGACCGGGACGCGGGCCGCCGCCTGGGGCGGGACCACGACCGTCGTGGACTTCGCCGTGCAGTCCGTCGGCGAGTCGCTGCGCGCCGGACTGGACGCCTGGCACGCGAAGGCCGAGGGCAACTGCGCCGTCGACTACGCGTTCCACATGATCATGTCCGATGTCACCGAGGACAGCCTCAAGGAGATGGACCTCCTCGTGGACGAGGGTGTGACCTCCTTCAAGCTGTTCATGGCCTACCCGGGCGTGTTCTACAGCGACGACGGCCGCATCCTGCGGGCCATGCAGCGCGGCGCCGGCAACGGCGGCCTGGTGATGATGCACGCGGAGAACGGCATCGCCATCGACGTGCTGGTCGAGCAGGCGCTGGCCGCGGGCAGGACCGACCCCCGCTACCACGGCGAGGTCCGGCGGGAGTTGCTGGAGGCCGAGGCCACCCACCGCGCCATCAAGCTGGCGGAGGTGGCCGGTTCGCCGCTGTACGTGGTGCACGTGTCGGCCGAGTCGGCGGTCGCCGAGCTGGCGGCGGCCCGCGATCGCGGCCTGAACGTCTTCGGTGAGACGTGCCCGCAGTACCTGTTCCTGTCGACGGAGAATCTGGCGGAGCCGGACTTCGAGGGGGCGAAGTACGTGTGCTCCACGCCGCTGCGGCCCAGGGAGCACCAGGCGGCGCTGTGGATGGGGCTGCGGACCAACGATCTCCAGGTGGTGTCCACGGACCACTGCCCGTTCTGTTTCGTGGGGCAGAAGGAGCTGGGCCGCGGGGACTTCTCGAAGATCCCGAACGGGTTGCCGGGGTGGAGAACCGGATGGATCTGCTGCATCAGGCGGTGGTGGACGGGCACATCAGCCGGCGGCGGTGGATCGAGATCGCGTGTGCCGCTCCGGCGCGGATGTTCGGGCTGTATCCGCGCAAGGGGACGATCGCGCCGGGCGCGGACGCGGACATCGTGATCTACGACCCCGCGGCGGAGCAGGTGATCTCCGCCGAGACCCATCACATGAACGTCGACTACTCGGCCTACGAGGGCAAGCGCGTGCGCGGCAGGGCGAGCACCGTCCTGTCCCGCGGCACCGTGATCATCGACCAGGACCGCTACCTGGGCCGGGCCGGCCACGGCCGCTACCAGACCCGTGCGACCTGTCAGTACCTCGTCTGACCACGCCGAGCCACCAGGGGAGCAGAGCAATGGAATTCGGTCTCGTCCTGCAGACGGACCCGCCCGCCTCGGGCGTCGTGGAGCTGATGAAGCGCGCCGAGCGCAACGGCTTCGGCTACGGCTGGACCTTCGACTCGGCCGTGCTGTGGCAGGAGCCGTTCGTCATCTACAGCCAGATCCTGGCGCAGACCGAGCGGCTGATCGTGGGCCCGATGGTCACCAATCCGGGGACGCGGACCTGGGAGGTGACGGCCTCCACGTTCGCCACCCTCGCGGACATGTTCGGCAACCGCGTGATCTGCGGTATCGGCCGCGGTGACTCGGCGATGCGGGTGGCCGGGCGCAAGCCCAACACCCTCGCCCGCATCGAGGAGGCCATGCACGTCATCCGCGAGCTCGCCGAGGGCCGCGAGGCCGACCTCGGCGGGGCGCGCGTGCGCATCCCGTGGGTGAAGGAGGGTGCGAGCCTGCCCGTGTGGATGGCCGCCTACGGGCCCAAGGCCCTCGCCATGACCGGTGAGAAGGCCGACGGCTTCATCCTCCAACTCGCCGACGTCTACCTGACCGAGTGGATGGTCAAGACCGTCAAGGACGCCGCGGAGCGGGCCGGCCGCAATCCGGACGAGGTGAGGATCTGCGTCGCGGCGCCGGCGTACGTCACCGAGGACGACTCCCCGCGGGCACTGGCGCACGCCCGCGAGCAGTGCCGCTGGTTCGGCGGCATGGTCGGCAACCACGTCGCCGACCTCGTCACCAAGTACGGCCACCAGTCGACCGCGGTTCCACAGGAGCTGACGGATTACATCACGGCCCGTCAGGGGTACGACTACGCCCACCACGGCCGCACCGGAAACCCCGACACGGCCTTCGTCCCCGACGAGATCGTCGACCGCTTCTGCGTGATCGGCACCGCGGAGCAGCACATCGAGAAGCTGACCGCCCTCAAGGCCCTGGGCGTCGACCAGTTCGCGCTCTACAACATGCAGGACACCAAGGAGTCGGTCATCGACGTGTACGGCTCGACGGTGATCCCCGCCGTCAGCGGCTGACCCGGACAAGCCGCGACCCGACCCCCGCATCCCCCCCCGCATCCCCCCACCGCCACCCGCACGGCATGCGTTCGATCCCCGTCCGCGTCTCGAACGAAGGGGCTGCTGCCATGACAGCCACCGCTCCACCGCCCGCAGGAAGAACCGGCGCCGAAGGCCGCGTCGAGCTCGCGCCCGACGCGATCCCGACCGGCCCGTACGCCAACGAGGACCTGCTCCCGGTCCCGCTGGCCCAACGCAAGTGGACCACGTACAACTTCACCGCGCTGTGGGTCGGCATGGCCCACAACGTCGCCTCCTGGACGCTCGCGTCCGGCCTGGTCGCGCTCGGCATGGACTGGAAGCAGGCGGTGTTCACCATCGCCCTGGCCAACCTCGTCGTCCTCGTGCCGATGCTGCTCACCGGCCACGCGGGACCCAAGTACGGCATTCCCTTCCCGGTCTTCGCGCGGGCGTCCTTCGGCGTCCGGGGCGCGAACCTGCCGGCGCTGGTGCGGGCGGCGGTGGCCTGCGTCTGGTTCGGCATCCAGACGTGGATCGGCGGCTCGGGCATCTTCCTGCTCGCCGGGAAGCTCTTCGGCGACGACTGGGCGACCGCGGGCCACATCGGCGGTTACCCGTGGACGCAGTGGCTGTCGTTCGTGATCTTCTGGATCCTGCAGGTCGCGATCATCGTGCGCGGCATGGAGACGGTCCGGCGCTTCGAGAACTGGGCGGCGCCCTTCGTCATCGTCGGCGCCATCGCGCTGCTGATCTGGATGAGCGTCAAGGCCGGGGGCTTCGGCCCGCTGCTCGACCAGCCCTCCTCGCTCGGCTGGGGATCCGGCTTCTGGAAGGTCTTCTTCCCCGCGCTCATGGGCATGATCGGCTTCTGGTCGACGCTGTCCCTCAACATCCCCGACTTCACCCGCTACGCCGCGGGCCAGCGCGCCCAGCTGTGGGGCCAGTCCCTGGGCCTGCCCACCACGATGACGCTGTTCGCGCTGCTCTCGGTGCTGGTCACCTCGGGCTCGCAGGCCGTGTACGGGGAACCGATCTGGGACCCGGTGGCGCTGGCCGCCAAGCTGGACAACTGGGCCGGGGTGCTCTTCGCGCTCATCACGGTGCTGGTGGCGACCCTGTCGGTGAACATCGCGGCCAACGTGGTCTCGCCGGCCTTCGACCTGTCCAACATCGCGCCGCGCAGGATCAGCTTCCGCACCGGCGCGCTGATCACCGCGGTGGTGGGCGTCGTCATCTTCCCCTGGAAGCTGCTGGCGAGCCCGCAGGCGTACATCTTCACCTGGCTCGGCACGGTCGGCGGTCTGCTCGGCACCGTGGCCGGCATCCTCATCGCCGACTACTGGATCATCCGCCGCACCCGGCTCGAACTCGCCGACCTGTACCGGGCGGAGGGCCGGTACTGGTACGACGGCGGCTGGAACTGGCGGGCGCTGGCGGCGTTCGCGGTCGGCGGCGTCCTCGCCATCGGCGGCTCGCACTCAGGGCTCGACGCGAAGGGCGTCAAGCAGGGGCCGTTCCCCGTCGACGGGATGATCCCCTTCCTCAAGCCGCTCGCCGACTACGGCTGGGCCGTCGGCCTGGCCGCGTCCTTGATCGCCTACCTCCTGCTGACCCGGCTCGCCCCCGACCGCAGGACCTGACCCCGGCGCTCGCACGCGGGGCCCGGGGCCGGCCGCCTCAGCGGTCGGCCCCGGGCCCCGCGGCGCGCTGCGCCTCGTGCGCGAGGAGCGCGACGTACAGCGACGTCAGCTGCTCCCAGTCGTCCAGGTCGATGCCGAGCAGTGACTCGATGCTCTGCAGCCGCCGGTAGAACGCCGGGCGGCTGACGTGGTGCACCTGGGCCGCCGCCGACTTGTTGCGGCCGGTGTCCAGATAGGTGCGCAGCACGTCCAGCAGGGCCGGGTTCCGCAGCAGCGGCCCCAACTCCCGCCCGATGAAGGCCTGGAGCTCCGGCTCGTCCCGCATCAGCCGGACCAGGCCGCGCAGCCGCACGTCCCGCAGCCGCGCCACCGGTGCCGCCGGGGGCCCGGCCACCGCCGCGTCCGCGACGTGCACCGCCTCGACGAAGGAGCGCCGTACCTCGTCCAGTTCGCGGCAGCCGAAGCCCGCCCCGGCGACCGCCGTCCGGCCCCGGGCCGCCAGTTCCTCGTGCACCTGGACGGCGACCCGCCGCACGGCGGCGTCGGTGTCCTGCCCGTACGGGACGCTGAGCAGGACCGCCGTCCCGGCCGGGCCGATCCGGGCCACCAGGCCCGCGACGTCGGGATGCTCCGCCAGCGCGCGTTCGATCAGCTCCGGCACGTCGTCCCGGCCGTCGCGCGCCGGGCCGAGGGGGCGTACGACCACGGGCACGAAGACGCGCCGGTTGACCGGCAGACCGGCGGCGCGGACCCGGGTCAGCAACTGCTCCGGGCGGGCGGTTCCCGACGCGAGGTCGAGCAGCAGCGATTCCGCGGCCTGGTCCTCCCAGCCCCGGTCGCGGTCGCCCAGCAGGCGGTGCATGGCCAGCGCCTCGGCGGCGCGGGTGCCCAGCAGGTGCCCCGACTCCTCCGTGCCCTGGTGGCCGACGAGCACCAGCCGGCCCCACTGCTGCCCCCTGGCCTCCAGCGGTGCCACGATCCAGCCGTCCGGGCCGACCGTCACCGCGCCGCTCCCCGCGAGCTCCGCCACCTGGCGGGAGACCCGTTCCCAGTCCCGCAGCAGGCCGTTGAGCGACCCCTGGTCGCCGGCCGAGGCCAGTACGCGTTGCGCGAGATTGACCACGAGCGCGGGGCAGCCGCTCAGCGCGGCGATCTCGTCCAGCACCCGCTGCAGCGTCGCCCCGGAGAGATTGAGCACGGTCAGCGAGGACCGTACCCGCTCCGACAGGTCGAGGGCGGCGAAGCGGCCGTGCACCAGGCGCGCGTGCACCTCCTCGGTCAGCCGGGCGAACGGCGCCGGCCGGTGCAGCACGATCAGCGGCACCCCGCAGCGCTCGGCGGCCCGCCGCATCGGCTCGGGCGTGGTGCGGAAGGCGCGTCCGAGGCCCAGGACCACGGCGGCGACGTCGGCGCGCTGCATCGACTCGATGTACTCGCGCTGCGCCCGTTCGTCGCCCGCCAGCAGCAGGCCGGTGGTGAGCACCATCTCGCCGCCGCTGAGCATGACCCCGACGTCCAGCGCCTCGGCCACGTGCAGCCAGCGCACCGCGCGGTGCAGGTGCGCGGAGCCCGCGACGACCTCCGGGCCCCAGGGCGTGACCAGGTCCAGGTCCAGGACGTCGCGCACGGTCAGCCGACCCGCCGTGTGCGGCGGGGGTGCGTCCGGTCTGTCGTCGCCCACGCGATCACGCCCGTCCCTCGTCCTGCCAGGGGTGGGAGTCTAGTCACCGCCCTGCGGCGTGCGGCTTGCCGGACCCGAACTCGTGCCCGGGGAGCGGGCCGGCCGGCGTGTGCCCCTTGGGGGCCGGAAGGGCTGGAAGAGGCCGCCGCGGCGCAGCTGCCCTGCGGGGCCGCCGGCCGCCGTGAGTCCCCCCGGGACGGGTCCGGTGCCGGTGCCGTCGTGGCGCGGCGGGTCGGGCGCCTCCGGTTTCGCCGGTGCCACGCCGTGGGCGGTCCGGGCCGGACCGCCCACGGGGTCGGCGTCCCTCAAAGGCCGTAGACGCGGCGGGCGGTCCCGGAGAAGACCGCGTCGCGTTCGGCGGGGCTGAGGTGATCGGTCAGGGTGCGGGCGGCGTCGACGACCTCGGCGTAGGAGGCGGCGAGCCGCGAGACCGGCCAGTCGGAGCCGAACATCAGGCGGTCCGGGCCGAAGGCGTCGAGCACGGTGCCGGCGTAGGGCGCGAGGTCGGCGGTGGTCCAGGTGTCCCAGTCGGCCTCGGTGACCATGCCCGACAGCTTGCAGACGGCGTTGGGCAGCGCGGCCAGCGCCCGCACGTCGTCCGCCCACGGGCGCAACGTGCCCGCGGCGATCGGGGGTTTGCCCAGGTGGTCCAGGACGAACACCAGGTCGGGCAGGAGCGCCGCGGCCTTGGCGGCCGCCGGCAACTGCTCGGCCAGGACCACCAGGTCGTAGACCAGCCCGGCGTCGGCCACGGCGCGCAGCCCGCGCTGCACGTCCGGGCGGAGCAGCCACTCGGGGTCGGCCTCGCCCTGCACCTGGTGGCGGATGCCCACCAGGCGGTCACCGCCGGGCAGTTCACGCAAGGCGGCCAGCCGGCCGGCGACCGCCGGGTCCGTCAGGTCGGTCCAGCCCACGACCCCCGCGACGAGACCGCCCCGCGCGGCGAGGGCCAGGAACTCCGGCGTCTCCTCCGCGACGGTGACGGTCTGCACGAGGACGGTGGCGATGACGCCCGCCGCCCGCGCGTCCGGTTCGAGGTGGGTGACGGAGAACGAGCGGCGCAGCGGCGCCAGCCGTTCGCCGGTGATCCAGTCCTGGTCGCGGACGGACAGGTCCCAGACGTGGTGGTGGGCGTCCACGACGCCGTGCGGCACGCTCACAGTTCCCACACCATCGGAAGGGCCGCCCCGGCGCCGTCCGCCGAGTAGTCGTGCGCGACCTCCAGCAGCCCGGCCATCCGCGCCTGCCAGGCGATGTTGACGGGCAGCCGCTCCAGTGCCGCGATCATCGCGGGGTAGTCGTCCACGTCCAGGAGGTGGAACAGGTCGGTGCCGCTGCGCCAGATCGTCCACTCGCGCACACCCGCGGCGCGGATCGCGGTGGTGAGCTCCCCGGGCACCTCGCGGTGCGCCGCCTCGTACTCCTCGATCCGGTCGGTGTGGACCCTGGTGTGCAGTGCGACTCTCACCACGCCTCCCCGGCAGGGACGGGCACGTCGGCGTCGAGCAGCCCCTCCGCGCGCAGGTCGTCCCAGAGGGCGGCCGGCAGCGGGTGCTTGTGCATCGCCTCGGCGTCCCGCACCTCCGCGGGCGAGCGCAGCCCCAGCAGCACGCTGGACACGGCCGGGTGGCCCGCCGGGAAGCGCTGGGCAGCCGCGCGCAGCGGGACGCCGTGGCGGCCGGTGACGGTCTGGAGCCGGCGGGCGCGGGCCAGGACGGGGGCGGGCGCCGGCGCGTACTCGTACCGGGCGTCCGGGTGCGGGTCGATCAGCAGGCCGGAGTTGAAGACGCCGCCGACCACCACGCTCTTGCCGCGCGCCGCCGCCTCCGGCAGTACTTGGGCCAGGCCCTCCTGCTCCAGCAGCGTGTAGCGGCCGGCCATCAGCACCACGTCCACGTCGGTGTCGCGCAGGAAGCGCGCGAGCATGCCCGTCTGGTTCATGCCGGCGCCGATGGCGTCCACGACGCCCTCGGAGCGCAGCTTCTCCAGGGCCGGGTAGCCCTGGCCGAAGGCCTCTTCGGCGTGCTCGTCCGGATCGTGCAGGAAGGCGACGTCGATGCGGTCGAGGCCGAGGCGTTCCAGGCTGTCCTCGATGCTGCGGCGCACGCCGTCGGCGCTGAAGTCCCAGACCCGGCGGTGGGTGGCGGGGACGGCGAAGCCGTTCGCGAGGTCGTCGCCGGCCGCGCCGCCGTCCTCGGCGGGCACCAGGAGGCGGCCCACCTTGGTGGAGACGGTGTACTGCTCTCGCGGCCGGTCGCGCAGGGCGGCGCCGATGCGCCGTTCGGACAGCCCCAGGCCGTAGTGCGGGGCGGTGTCGAAGTAGCGGATGCCCGCGTCCCAGGCGGCGTCGACGGCCTGCGCCGCCGCCTCGTCGGTGACGGGCGTGAAGAGGTTGCCGATCGCGGCGGCGCCGAAGCCCACCGCGGTCACGGGGACGCCGCTGCGGCCCAGTGTGTTGCGTCGCATCCCGGCCGTTCCCCTCACTGCCCGGCCGGGCGCAGGCGCAGCCCGGCCATGCCGCCGTCGACCGCGAGCGCGGTGCCGGTGACCGAGGCGGCCGCGGGGCTCGCCAGGTAGACGATGGCAGCCGCCACCTCTTCCGCGGTCACCAGGCGGCCCATGGGCTGCCGGGCCCGCAGGGCGGCGCGTTCGGCCTCGGGGTCGTCGGCCGCGTCCAGCAGCCGCGCCACCCACGGGGTGTCGGCGGTACCGGGGTTGACGCAGTTGACGCGGACGCCCTCGCGGACGTGGTCGGCCGCCATCGCCAGGGTCAGCGACAGCACCGCGCCCTTGCTCGCGCTGTACAGCGCGCGCTGCGGCAGGCCCGCGGTCGCGGCGATCGAGCAGGTGTTGACGACCGCGGCGTGGGCGGAGCGCCGCAGGTGGGGGAGGGCCGCGCGAGTGGTGCGGACCATGCCGAGGACGTTGACGTCGAGGACGCGGTGCCACTGCTCGTCGGGGTTGTCCTCGACGGTGCCCGCGGCGCCGATCCCGGCGTTGTTGACGAGGATGTCGAGACCGCCCAGCTCCTGCGCCGCCGCGTCGACCGCGGCCCGCGTGGAGGCGTCGTCCGAGACGTCCGCCTTGAACGCCAGCAGCGGCTCCGGCAGCGCGCCGGGCGCGAGATCGAGCACGGCGACCCGGGCGCCGCGCTCGGCGAGCAGCCGCGCGGTGGCCAGTCCGATCCCCGAGGCCCCGCCCGTCACCAGGGCTGTCAGCCCGTCGAGCCCGTCCAGTCCGCTCATGCCTGCTGTCCCTCCTGCCGTGCCCGGTCGGCCACCCAGAACGTACCGTCCGGGTAGCGGAACTCGTCGATCGATTCCGGTCTCATCTGCGCCGAGAATCCGGGTGCGGCGGGTGCGGTGTAGTGGCCGTGCCGGATGACGACCGGGGTCACGAAGTGTTCGTGGAGATGGTCCACGTACTCGATGGTGCGGTCCTCGGTGGTACCGGACAGCGCCACGAAGTCGAACATCGACAGGTGCTGCACCAGTTCGCACAGCCCGACGCCGCCCGCGTGCGGGCAGACCGGCACACCGAAGGCGGCGGCCAGCAGCAGGATGGCCAGATTCTCGTTGACGCCGCCGACACGCGCCGCGTCGATCTGGAGCACGTCGATCGCCCCGGCCTGCAGCAACTGCTTGAAGACGATGCGGTTCTGCACGTGCTCGCCGGTGGCGACCCGCACCGGGGCCACGGCCTCGCGGATGGCGGCGTGGCCGAGGACGTCGTCCGGCGAGGTCGGCTCCTCGATCCAGTACGGCTCGAACTCGCCGAGCGCGTTCACCCAGGCCACGGCCTCGCCGACGTTCCAGCGCTGGTTGGCGTCGATCGCGATGCGCACGTCGGGGCCGACGGCGGCGCGGGCGGCGCGCAGCCGGCGGATGTCGTCCTCCAGGTCGGCGCCGACCTTCAGCTTGATCTGGGCGAAGCCGTCGGCGACCGCCTGCTTGGCGAGCCGGGTCAGCTTCTCGTCGGAGTAGCCGAGCCAGCCGGGCGAGGTGGTGTAGCCGGGGTAGCCCTGCTCCTGGAGCGTCGCGGCGCGGCCGGCCGCGCCCTCCTTGCCGCGCCGCAGCAGTTCCAGGGCGCGTTCAGGGGTGAGGGCGTCGGCAATGTAGCGGAAGTCGATCTGGGAGAGCAGCCATTCGGGCTCCGCGTCGGCCAGCAGACGCCACAGCGGCTTGTGGGCGCGCTTGGCGGCCAGGTCCCACACGGCATTGACGACGGCGCCGATCGCCATGTGCATCACGCCCTTCTCGGGGCCCAGCCAGCGCAGCTGGCTGTCGCCGGTCAGGTCGCGGGCGACCGAGCCGGGGTCGGCGCACACCTCGTCCACCGGGCGGCCGACCAGGTGCGGGCGCAGTGCCTCGATCGCCGCGACCTGGACGTCGTTGCCGCGCCCGATGGTGAAGACGAAGCCGTGCCCCTCCAGGCCGTCGTCGGCGTCGGTGCGCAGCACCACGTACGCGGCGGAGTAGTCGGGGTCCGGGTTCATCGCGTCCGACCCGTCCAGTTCCCGTGAGGTGGGGAAGCGGATGTCATGGGTGTCGATCGCGGTGATACAGGCGGAGGTCGCGGACAAGTGGCTGCCTTTCACGCTCGGCCATGGGCAAGACATCGGAGGTCTCGCGCCACGGTGACTGTAAGCGCCATCGGCCGCGGCTGGCAATCCATTCCTCGGATGTCTGTGCCAGGAGAGCGTCTCGGGCACTGTGGGCGACGGATTCCTCCGATCGTGTCCGTACAGGGGGTTGTCACGGCCGCACGGCGGACTTACTTTCCTTCTCGTCCGCGATACCTCGGATGAATCGCCCCCGCACTGGGCAAGGAGAGAACACGGCCATGAAGCTCGCCCGTACGCGCTCCACCGCCGCGGCCGCCGCGGCCGCACTCGCGATGGCCGCCCTCGCCACCGCCTGCAACCGCGGCAGCGACAGCACCGCCGGGGCAGGTGGGGACAAGAAGCCGGCCATCGGCATCGACCTGCCGCGCTCCGACTCCGACTTCTGGAACTCCTACGCGCAGTACATCGAGCAGGGCATCAAGGACGACGGCCTGAACGCCCTGCCGCGCAGCAACTCCCAGAACGACGTCACCAAGCTCGTCGCCAACGTGCAGGTGTTCGAGAACACCGGCGCGAAGTCCGTCGTGATGGCCCCGCAGGACACCGGCGCCATCGCCTCCACGCTGGACACCCTGGCCGGCAAGAAGATCCCGGTCGTCAGCGTGGACACCCGCCCCGACAAGGGCGACGTCTACATGGTCGTCCGCGCCGACAACAAGGCGTACGGCACCAAGGCGTGCGAGTTCCTCGGCGAGCAGATGGGCGGCAAGGGCAAGGTCGCCGAGTTCCAGGGCGCCCTGGACTCCATCAACGGACGGGACCGCTCCGAGGCGTTCGCGGCCTGCATGAAGGACAAGTTCCCCGGGATCACGGTCTTCGAGCTGCCGACCGACTGGAAGGGTGACGTGGCGTCGGCCAAGCTGCAGAGCCTGCTCGCCCAGCACCCCGACCTCGGCGGTGTCTACATGCAGGCCGGCGGTGTCTTCCTGCAGCCCACCCTCGCCCTGCTGAAGCAGAAGGGCCTGCTCAAGCCGGCCGGCCAGAAGGGCCACATCTTCATCGTCTCCAACGACGGCATCCCGCAGGAGCTCGACGCGATCCGCAAGGGCGAGATCGACGCGACCGTCTCCCAGCCCGCCGACCTGTACGCCAAGTACGCGCTCTTCTACGCCGAGGCAGCCGCCGACGGAAAGACCTTCAAGGCCGGGCCCACCGACCACGACTCCACCATCATCGCCATCCCCAACGGCCTGGAGGACCAGCTCCCGGCGCCCCTGGTGACCAAGGACAACGTCGACGACAAGGCCCTGTGGGGCAACAACATCGGCTGACCCGCGACCTCGGGGCCGGCCGGCGGCCGGCCCCACCCGATCGCACCGCACCCCCATCGCACCGCCCGCCCGCACCGCATCCGCAGAACGGAATCCACCATGGCGGACCCCGCCACCGCTCCGCCCCCCGTGGCCGAGGCGACCGGGATCGGCAAACGCTTCGGCGCCACCGTGGCGCTGCGCGACGCCCGCATCTCGGTCGCCGCCGGCGAGTCGCACGCACTCGTCGGCCGCAACGGCGCGGGTAAGTCCACCCTCGTCAACATCCTCACCGGCCTGCACCAGCCCGACGCGGGGAGCCTGCGCTTCTCGGGCGCACCGGCTCCCTCGTTCGGGGACACCGACGCCTGGCGCGCCCGCGTCGCGTGCGTCTACCAGCGCTCCACGGTCATCGGCGAGCTGTCGGTGGCCGAGAACCTCTTCCTCAACCGGCAGAGTGCCACGGCCCTGCGGCCCATCCGCTGGAAGACCCTGCGGCAGCGGGCGACGGACCTGCTCGCCGAGTACGGGGTCGACATCGACCCCGCCGCACGGGCCCGCGACCTCACCGTCGAGCAGCGGCAGTTCGTCGAGATCGCCCGGGCGCTGTCCTTCGGCGCGCGCTTCATCATCCTCGACGAGCCCACCGCACGTCTGGACGCCCGCGGCATCTCGCGCCTGTTCGACAAGCTCCGCGACCTGCAACGCCAGGGTGTGGCCTTCCTGTTCATCTCGCACCACCTGCAGGAGGTCTACGACCTCTGCACCACCGTCACCGTCTACCGCGACGCCCGCCACATCGTGACCGCGCCCGTGGCCGAGATCGACCACGACGCCCTGGTGGAGGCGATGACGGGGGAGTCCGCCGGGGCGGGGCGGCCCGGGGAGACCACGGCAGCCGCCTCGGTGGCGGGCGAGGGCGAAGGACCCGAACTGCTCTCCGTCGCCGGACTGACGCTCGACGGGGCGTACCGGGACGTCAGCCTCTCGGTGCGCGCCGGTGAGGTGGTGGGCCTCGCGGGAGCCACCGCCAGCGGCAACGTCCGGCTCGGCGAGACCATCGCGGGGCTGCACCGCGCCGACACCGGGCGGATCGCCGTCGCCGGGCGCCAGGTGCGGGCCGGCGGGGTGCCCGACGCGATCGCGGCGGGCGTGGGCCTGGTGCCCGAGGACCGCCACCACCAGGGACTGGTCGGCAACCGCAGCGTGGCCGAGAACGCCACCCTGACCGTCACCGACCAGCTCGGGCCGTTCGGCACCGTGCTCCCCTCGCGCACCCGGGACTTCGCCGAGCGGATGATCGCGGACCTGGACATTAGGACCCCGGGTTTCGCCACGCCCGTCTCCGCGCTGTCCGGCGGCAACCAGCAGAAGGTCGTGGTCGCCCGCGCGCTCGCCACCGACCCGCACGTCCTGGTGGCGGTCCGGCCGACCAACGGCGTGGACGTGCGGTCCAAGGAGTTCCTGCTCGGCAGGATCCGCCAGGTCGCCGGCGCGGGCCGGGCGGCACTGATCATCTCCGACGAACTGGACGACCTGAGGGCCTGCGACCGGATCGTGGCGATGTTCCACGGCCGGGTCGTCGCGGAGTTCGGCCGGGGCTGGCGGGACGAGGAACTCGTCGCCGCCATGGAGGGCGTGTCCCGCGCCCCGTCCGCCGGAGCGAACGACACCGCCGGTGTCCCCGGCCCCCGAGAGCAGGAAAGGTAGTCATGTCCGCCACCACCGACGTCACCGAACCCCCGGTGCCCACCGCGAAGGACTCCGCGGCGGACGCGCCGCGCCGCGGGCCCGGCGGCCTTGCGCGCTTCCGCGAACTCTCCCTCGTCCCGGCCATCTTCGTGCTCGGGGTCATCGGTTTCATCGTCTCGCCCGCCTTCCTGACCTCCGACAACCTCATCGGCGTCGCCCAGCAGTCCACCGAGCTGAGCCTGCTGGTGCTCGCCGAGGCGCTGATCCTGATTGCCGGGCGCATGGACCTGTCCCTGGAGTCCACCATCGGCGTCGCCCCGGTGATCGCCGTGTGGCTCGTGCTGCCCTCCTCCGGCGGCCGTTTCACCGGCCTGGAACTCCTTCCCGTATGGACGGCGATCCCGCTGTGCCTGCTGGTGGGCGCGGTGATCGGCGCGGTCAACGGCTTCCTGATCCTCAAGCTGCGCCTGAACGGTTTCATCGTCACCCTGGGCGCCCTCACCATGCTGCGCGGTCTGCAGATCGCCATCTCCGAGGGGCGTTCCATCGTCGAACTGCCCGGCTCGTTCACCTATCTGGGTCACGCCTCCTGGTTCGGGGTGCCCGCCGCGATCTGGGTCTGCGCCCTCCTGTTCGCCGTCGGCGGCTGCGCCCTCGCCTGGCTGCGCCACGGCAGGGCGCTGTACGCGATCGGCGGCAACGCCGAGGCCGCCCGCACCGCGGGCATCCGCGTGGACCGGATCACCTGGGTCGTCCTGATCGTCGGCGGGGTGCTCGCGGCCTTCGCGGGCGTCCTGTACAGCGGGCACTACGGGTCGATCTCGGCCGACCAGGGCAGCGGCTGGATCTTCCAGGTCTTCGCCGCGACCGTCATCGGCGGCGTCAGCCTCAACGGCGGGCGCGGCACGCTCTTCGGGGCGCTGACCGGTGTGCTCACCCTGCAACTCGTCGTCAACGTCATGACCCTGGCGGGCGTGCCGCCGCTGTGGAACCAGTTCCTCAACGGCGCGATCATCATCGTCGCCCTGATCATCTCCCGCTTCGCCTCCGGGGAGAAGCAGGAGTGACACCGGCCGGCGGCCGGTCAGTAGTAGCCCTCGACCGGGACGCGGGCCTCGTCGTACAGGGCCGGGCCCTCCTGCGGAACGTGCGGGAACCCGGCCCTCGCGGCGGGCGACTTCAGGCCCGTGAGCTGTTCGCCGGACAGGGCGTACACCACCCGGCCGAGGCCGGAGCGCTCCAGGGCGCCCGCGCACATGCCGCACGGCTGGCAACTGGTGTACATCGTCGTGGCGGCCGCGGTCGCCGGGTCCAGCTCGCGCGCCGCCCAGCGGGCCAGCTTCAGTTCGGGATGGGCGGTGATGTCGCCGTCGGTGATGCTGCTGTTGCGCTCCTCTGCCAGAACCGTGCCGTCGGGGCCGGCCAGCAGCGACCCGAAGGGCGGGTTGCCCGAGGCACGGGCCTCGGCGGCCAGTGCGACGGCCCTGCGCAGCAGGCGTGTCGTCTCGTCGTCCATCGTCACTCCGTCTCCGTGCGCCGGGCGGCCACCGCCGCGAGCGCGTGCCATGCCCGCTGCGGGCGCAGCGTCTCGTGGGGGTCACCGCTGAAAGGGTCGAGGACGACCGACTTCGCGCCCATCAGGCGCAGTTGGCGCAGATCGTCCATGATCTGGTCGAGCGTGCCCTCACCGGCACGCCGGTCGGGCGTGGTGACCGGGGCGTCGGTGAGGCGGAGCAGGATCCGCGGAGCGAACGCCGGGACGAGCCGGTCCGCCTCCAGCGCGGCCGACGCGAGGCGGCCGAGCGCCTCGCGCATCCACGGCATCGTGGCACGCAGCGGATGCCAGGCGTCGCCCAACCGGACCGCCCGGCGGATGCCCGCGTCGCTGTTGCCGCCGACCCACAGCGGGATCGGCCCGCCGGCGTAGTCGGTCCCGTTCCGCCACGCCGCCCGCATGGCGCCCAGGTGTTCGTCCGTCAGCCGCCCGCGCCGCTCGAAGGGAACACCGAGTGCCTCGAACTCCTGGCGCGCCCAGCCGATGCCCACCCCCAGCACCAGCCGGCCGCCGCTGAGCGCGTTGAGGTTGGCGGCCATCCGGGCCACGGCCAGCGGGTGCCGGTACGGCACGATCAGCACCGTGGTCCCGAGGCTCACCCGTTCGGTGACCCCCGCCAGCCAGGAGAGCGTGGTGAACGGCTCGTAGAACGGGGCCGGGTACTGCTCGGCCACGTCGGGTGTCACCACCAGGTGGTCGGAGACCATCAGCAGGTCGAAGCCGAGCCCCTCCACCGTCCGCGCCCAGTCGCGCAACACCCCGGGGTCGGTACCCGGTCCAAAATTCGGGACGTTCACACCAAGTTGCATGCCGATGAGGCTATCCACCGCGGGTGGCCGCGGGTAAGCCATTCCTCACGGTGTGCGGGGCTGACTGCCGTGGATCCACCGGTATTCTCGGCGTATGGCCGAGAGTCTTGACGCGACCGACTGGGCGATCCTGGACGAGTTGCAGCGCGACGGGCGAGTCCCCTTCACCGAACTGGCCCGCCGGGTGAGTCTGAGTCCGTCGGCGACGACCGAGCGGGTCCGCCGGCTGGAGGCGCTGGGCGTCGTCACGGGTTACCGGGCCGAGGTCGACCTGGGCAGGGCGGGGTTCCCCGTGCTCGCGGTCGTCCGGCTGAAGTATCCGGGCAGCCGGCACGAGCCGCTGCACCGCCTGCTCGGCGAACGGCGGGAGATCCTGGAGTGCCTGCGGACCACGGGCGACGACTGCTACGTGCTGAAGGTCGCCGCGACGTCCATGGCCCACCTGGAGGAGGTCATGGACGAACTGGCCGGCTTCGGGTCCACGACCACCAGCGTGGTCTACCGGCAGACCCTGCCGTTCCGGGGACCGGGCGGCCCCGCGCCCGCCGCGCCGTGACGGCGCGGCGGTCCGGCGGACGCGGGTGCCGGACGGTGCCGTGCGGTCAGCGGGCGGCGATGGCCGGGTCGCTGGTGCTGGTGAAGCCGCTCTCCACGTGGGCGGCCAGGCGGCGCACGAAGGACGCGTCGTGGTCCGCGGTCACGGTCAGGTCGTACCAGCCCTTGCTGCGCTTGGTCTCCGCGGAGTGCACGACGCGGGTGCCGGGACGCAGCCTGTAGGTGGCCGCCTTCTCCTTGCCGTACCCGTCCGCCACCGTGAACTGCACCGTGCCGGCGCCGTCGTTGGTCAGGACGAGCCGTGCGATGCCGAGGTCCCCGTCGTGGCGGGCGCTGACCTCCGGGCCCGCGCCGGTGACCCGCCCGGCGAAGCGGCGCAGGAAGCCGTTGGGGCCGTGGACGGTGAAGTCGTAGCCGCCCTGGGCGTCCTCGGCGACGCTCCACGTGTCGGACAGCGAACGCCCTGCCTCGACGGTGTACGTCCACGGGCCGGCGGCGTGCGACGCCGACGTCACCAGGAAGCCGGCGCCCGCGGCGCCGTGCGAGGCGAAGTCGATCCGCAGCGAGCCGGTGGCGGTGCTCACCCGGCCGTCTGCCGACAGGTCGTACGGCAGGGCCCGCGCCGCGCGCATGCCGGGCTCCTGCCGGGGCAGCGCGCCCTTGACCGGCGGGGTGGGCACGTAGTCGGGGTGGCGGTCGTTGTCCGGCGGGAGGTAGCCGCTGGTGTCCGGCAGCTCCGCCGCGTCGGTGTCCGTGTGGCGGAAGTCGAACGCCGAGGTCAGGTCGCCGCACACCGCGCGGCGCCAGGGCGAGATGTTGGGCTCGGTGACCCCGAAGCGGCGCTCGATCAGCTGGAGGATCGAGGTGTGGTCGAAGGTCTGCGAGCAGACGTAGCCGCCCTTGCTCCACGGCGACACCACGAACATCGGCACGCGCTGGCCGAGCCCGTAGGGGCCCGCCGGGCGCGAGCCCGAGCCCGCGTACAGGTCGCCGGTGATGTCGACGGTGGACTTGCCCTGCGCGGCGGAGGCGGCCGGGAACGGCGGGACGACGTGGTCGAAGAAGCCGTCGTTCTCGTCGTAGGTGATCAGCAGCGCCGTCCTGCTCCACACCTCCGGGTCGGAGGTCAGCGCGTCCAGCACCTGTGCGATGTACCAGGCGCCGTAGTTGACCGGCCAGTTGGGGTGCTCGGTGAACGCCTCGGGCGCCACGATCCAGGAGACCTGGGGGAGCGTGCCGGCGGTGACGTCGGCGCGCAGGATGTCGAAGAAGCCCTCGCCGTTCTTGGCGTCGGTGCCGGTGCGGGCCCTGTCGTACAGCGGGTCGCCGGGCACGGCGTTGCGGTACTGGTCGAAGTACAGCAGCGAGTTGTCGCCGTAGTTGCCGCGGTAGGCGTCCTCGATCCAGCCCCAGCCGCCGGCCGCGTCGAGGCCGTCGCCGACGTCCTGGTAGATCTTCCACGACACGCCGGCCTGCTCCAGGCGCTCCGGGTACGTCGTCCAGGCGTAGCCCGCCTCCTCGTTGCCGAGGACCGGGCCGCCGCCCTTGCCGTCGTTGCCCGTGTACCCCGTCCACATGTAGTAGCGGTTCGGGTCGGTCGAGCCGATGAACGAGCAGTGGTACGCGTCGCAGATCGTGAAGGCCTCGGCGAGCGCGAAGTGGAAGGGGATGTCGTCGCGGGTCAGGTGCGCCATGGTGGTGGCGGACTTGGCGGGCACCCACCTGTCGTACTTGCCCTGGTTGACGGCGGCGTGGCCGTCGTTCCAGCCGTGCGGCAGGTCCTGCAGGAACGCCAGCCCGAGGTCGTCGTGGTCCGGGCGGAAGGGCAGGACGTCCTTCGTGCCGTCCGACTGGTGCCACACCGACTTGCCGTTCGGCTGCGTCACCGGGTGGGGGTCACCGAAACCGCGGACGCCGCGCAGCGTGCCGAAGTAGTGGTCGAAGGAGCGGTTCTCCTGCATCAGGACGACGATGTGCTCGACATCCTGGAGCGAACGCGTCCTGCGGTTCGCCGGGATCTCCGCCGCTCGGGCGATGCTGGTGGAGAGCACGGACAAGGCGGCGGTGCCGCCCGCCAGTTGCATGAAGCGTCTGCGGTCGATGGCGTTCATGTAAGGCCTGTCTCCCGGGAGGTCCGCGGCCGTAGCAGGGGTGGCCAGTGTCACCAGGCCCGCGCGAACTCCCGTCGGCGCCGAGGAGAAGCACCCGCGAAGCCTGCGCCAACCCGCCGCCCGCCCGAGAGCGCCCGCAGTCCCGACACGACTGCTCCCGGGGGCAGTTGAGCGACGCACTGTCCCCGGCGTCAGCACAGGTCAGCGGCCGGACACCGCGCCGGCGGCCGGGACGCCCACCGCTCCGGGCGGGCACGGGATACTGCCCCCATGAACCGTCTCGAACGCTGGGAGCAGCGGACCAGGGCGCCGCTGATCGCCCTGGCCTCGGTGTTCGGCGCGGCCTACGCGTTGCCGATCCTGCTGCCGGACGCCGACCCGGCGCTCATCACCACCGCCCACTGGACGGAGCGCAGCGTCTGGGCGCTCTTCGCGGGCGACTACGCGGTCCGGCTGGTGCTGAGCGAGCACCGGTGGGAGTTCGTCAAGCGCCAGCCGCTGAGCCTGGCGGTGGTCGTGCTGCCGCTGCTGCAGCCGCTGCGCCTGCTGCGCCTGGTGTCCACGCTCTTCCTGGTGGGCCAGCGGGTCCGGCTGGCGGCGCAGGTCCGGCTGACGACCTATGTGGTGGGCGCGGTGCTGGGGCTGCTCGCGTTCGGCTCGGTCGCGGTCCTGGAGGCCGAGCGGCACTCGCCGCACGGGAACATCCGCACGATCGGCGACGCGCTGTGGTGGTCGTTCACCACGATGACGACCGTGGGCTACGGCGACCACGCCCCCACCACCGGCGTCGGCCGGCTCATCGCCGTCGGCCTGATGCTGTCCGGGATCGCCCTGCTCGGTGTGGTCACCGCCAACATCGCGGCCTGGTTCCTGGCCCGCTTCCAGGAGGACGAGGAGGAGGGCCGCCGCCTCCAGGAGGTCACCGAGGAACTGCTGCGGGAGGTCAGGGAGCTGCGGCGCGAGGTGGCCCGGCTCGGCGCCGCCGGCACGGGCGGCGCGCGGGACGGCACGGCCGTCGCCCCGCCGGAGAGGACCCCAGGGGGGACTTCCGGGCAGACCCCCGGATAGGGCATCGGAGTGGAACCGATCAAGACGGCCCGGAATGGGCTAGGTCACAGGCGTTGCCCCTGCTGCTCACCTGCTAACGCCCACTAACCTTTGAGCATGACGGTCCTGCCTGACGACGGGCTTTCTCTGGCCGCCGAATTCCCGGATGCGAGCCGTGCGCACTGGCAGTCCCTCGTGGAGGGCGTGCTGCGCAAGGCGGGCAAGGACGTCTCGGGAGAGGCGGTGGAGGACGCGCTGTCCACCACCCTCGAAGACGGGCTCACCACGCGCCCGCTGTACACCGCGCCCGACGCGCCGGGAGCCTTCGGCGACGCGGTCGGACTTCCCGGCTTCGCGCCCTTCACCCGGGGCGCCGCACCCGCGGGCCCCGTGGCCGCCGGCTGGGACGTACGGCAGCGCCACACGCGGCCCGATGCGGCCCGCACCAATGAGGCGGTGCTCGCCGACCTGGAGAACGGCGTCACTTCCCTCTGGCTCGCCGTCGGCGGCTCCGGCATGCCCGCCGCCGCGCTCGGCACCGCGCTCCAGGGGGTCTTCCTCGACCTGGCGCCCGTGGTCCTCGACGCAGGCCCGGACACCGGGACGGCGGCGGACGCGCTCTTCGCGCTGTACGAGGAGAGCGGCACCGCCCGCGAGTCCGCCCGCGGCAACCTCGGCGCCGACCCGCTGGGCCACCTCGCCCGCACCGGGGACTCCGGAGCGCTCGACGCGCACACCGCCACCGCCACGGGGCTCGCCCTGCGCGCCCACGAGCAGTACCCGGGGCTGCGCGCGCTGACCGTGGACGCCCTGCCGTACCACGAGGCCGGCGGCTCGGCGGCCCAGGAACTCGGCGCCTCCCTCGCCACCGGCGTGGCCTACCTGCGCGCGCTCACCGAGGCCGGGCTGCCGGTCGACGCGGCCTGCGGGCAGCTGGAGTTCCGCTACGCCGCCACCGCCGACCAGTTCCTGACCATCGCCAAGCTGCGCGCCGCCCGCCGGTTGTGGTCCCGTGTCGCCGAGGTGTGCGGCGCGACCGCGGCCGCCGGGGCGCAGCGCCAGCACGTCGTCACCTCGTCGGTGATGATGAGCCGGCGCGACCCGTGGGTGAACATGCTCCGCACCACCGTCGCGACGCTCGCCGCCGGTGTCGGCGGCGCGGACTCGGTCACGGTGCTGCCGTTCGACCACGCGCTCGGCCTGCCCGACGCCTTCGCGCGGCGCATCGCCCGCAACACCTCGACCATCCTGATGGAGGAGTCCCACCTGGCCCGGGTCGTCGACCCGGCCGGCGGCTCCTGGTACGTGGAGCGGCTCACCGCGGAACTCGCCGACGCCGCCTGGTCCTGGTTCCAGGAGCTGGAGCGGGCCGGCGGCCAGGCCGCCGCGCTGGCCTCCGGCCTGGTCGGCGAGCGGCTTGCCGCGACCTGGCGGGTGCGGGCCAAGGCGCTGGCCGAGCGCCGCGAGCCCATCACGGGCGTCAGCGAGTTCCCGCTGCTCTCCGAGACGCCCGTCGCGCGCGACCCGGCCCCGGCCGTCCCCTCAGGCGGACTGCCCGCGGTCCGCCGCGACGAGGCGTACGAGGCGCTGCGCGCCCGCTCGGACGCGCATCTGGCCGCCACCGGCACCCGCCCCAGGGTGTTCCTCGCCGCCCTCGGCCCCGCCGCCGCGCACACCGGGCGGGTCACCTTCGCCGCCAACCTCTTCCAGGCCGGCGGCATCGAGCCCGTGCACGACCCGGTGTCCGTGGACGCCGGCTCCGCGGCCGGGGCGTTCGCCCGCAGCGGCGCCCAGGTGGCGTGCCTGTGCTCCAGCGACACGCTGTACGAGGAGCAGGCCGCCGAGGTGGCCGCCGCCCTCAAGGCCGCCGGCGCGGGCCCGGTGTTCCTGGCCGGGCGACCGGGCGCGCGGGAGCAGGCGTACACGGAGGCCGGCGTGGACGCGTTCGTCTTCGCGGGCGGTGACGCGGTCGCCGTCCTGACCTCGGTTCTCGACCGGATGGGAGTGGCGTGATGCGGATCCCGGACTTCTCCGAGATCGAGCTCGGACCGGGCACCGGCAGCGGTGCCACCGAGGACCAGTGGCGCGCGGCGGTCAAGGAGACCACCGGCCGTGCCGTCGAGGACCTGCTGTGGGAGACGCCCGAGGGCATCGGCGTCAAGCCGCTGTACACCGGCCGCGACCTCGAGGGCCTGGACTTCCTGGGCACCTACCCGGGCATCGCGCCCTACCTGCGCGGCCCCTACCCGACGATGTACGTCAACCAGCCCTGGACGATCCGCCAGTACGCGGGCTTCTCCACCGCCGAGGAGTCCAACGCCTTCTACCGGCGCAACCTCGCCGCGGGCCAGAAGGGCCTGTCGGTCGCCTTCGACCTGCCGACCCACCGCGGCTACGACAGCGACCACCCGCGCGTCACCGGCGACGTCGGCATGGCGGGCGTCGCCATCGACTCGATCTACGACATGCGGCAGCTCTTCGACGGCATCCCGCTCGACCGCATGACCGTGTCGATGACCATGAACGGCGCCGTGCTGCCGGTGCTCGCGCTCTACATCGTCGCAGCGGAGGAGCAGGGCGTACCGCCGGAGAAGCTGGCCGGGACCATCCAGAACGACATCCTCAAGGAGTTCATGGTCCGCAACACCTACATCTACCCGCCGAAGCCCTCGATGCGGATCATCTCCGACATCTTCGCGTACACCTCGCAGAAGATGCCGCGCTACAACTCGATCTCCATCTCCGGCTACCACATCCAGGAGGCCGGGGCCACGGCCGACCTGGAGCTGGCGTACACCCTCGCCGACGGCGTGGAGTACCTGCGGGCCGGTCTCGGCGCGGGCCTGGACGTGGACGCCTTCGCGCCGCGGCTGTCGTTCTTCTGGGCGATCGGCATGAACTTCTTCATGGAGGTCGCCAAGCTGCGCGCGGCGCGCCTGCTGTGGGCGAAGCTGGTCAAGCAGTTCGAGCCCAGGAGCGTCAAGTCGCTGTCGCTGCGCACCCATTCGCAGACCTCGGGCTGGTCGCTCACCGCGCAGGACGTCTTCAACAACGTCACGCGCACCTGCGTGGAGGCCATGGCCGCCACCCAGGGCCACACCCAGTCGCTGCACACCAACGCCCTCGACGAGGCGCTGGCGCTGCCCACCGACTTCTCCGCGCGCATCGCCCGCAACACCCAGCTGCTGCTGCAGCAGGAGGCGGGCACCAACCGGGTCATCGACCCGTGGGGCGGGTCCGCGTACGTGGAGAAGCTGACCTACGACCTCGCGCGCCGCGCCTGGCAGCACATCCAGGAGGTCGAGGCCGCGGGCGGCATGGCCCAGGCCATCGACGCGGGCATCCCCAAGATGCGCGTCGAGGAGGCCGCGGCCCGCACCCAGGCCCGTATCGACTCCGGCCGCCAGCCGGTGATCGGCGTCAACAAGTACCGTGTGGACAGCGACGAGAAGATCGAGGTCCTCAAGGTCGACAACTCCTCCGTGCGCACCCAGCAGATCGCCAAGCTGCGCCGGCTGCGCGAGGAGCGCGACGAGACCGCCTGCCAGGACGCGCTGAGCGCCCTGACCGCCGCCGCGGGCGGCAGCGGCAACCTGCTGGAACTCGCGGTGAACGCCGCCCGCGCCAAGGCGACCGTCGGTGAGATCTCCGACGCCCTGGAGAAGGTGTACGGCCGGCACGCCGGGCAGATCCGTACGATCTCCGGTGTGTACCGCAACGAGGCAGGGGAGTCGCCGTCCGTGGACCGCACCCGGGCGCTGGTCGGCCGTTTCGAGGAGGCCGAGGGGCGCCGCCCGCGCATCCTGGTCGCCAAGATGGGCCAGGACGGCCACGACCGCGGCCAGAAGGTGATCGCCACCGCGTTCGCCGACCTGGGTTTCACCGTGGACGTCGGCCCGCTCTTCCAGACCCCGGCCGAGGTGGCCCGCCAGGCGGTGGAGGCCGACGTGCACATCGTCGGCGTCTCCTCGCTCGCGGCCGGACACCTCACCCTGGTGCCCGCGCTGCGTGAGGAACTGGCGGCCGAGGGGCGTGAGGACATCATGATCGTGGTCGGCGGTGTCATCCCCCCGCAGGACGTGCCCGAACTGCTGGAGGCCGGCGCGGCCGCCGTCTTCCCGCCCGGCACGGTCATCCCCGACTCCGCACACGACCTGGTCACGCGGCTCGCCGCCGCGCTCGGCCACGAACTGTGAGCCCATGCCGCCCATCATCGATCTCGATGCCTACGTCAAAGGCGTGCTGGACGGCTCCCGGGCCTGGATCGCGCGCGCCATCACCTTGGTGGAGTCGACGCGGCCCGACCACCGGGAGCTCGCCCAGCGCCTCCTGACCGAGCTGCTGCCCCACGCGGGCAAGGCCCGCAGGATCGGCGTCAGCGGAGTGCCCGGGGTGGGCAAGTCCACCTTCGTCGACGCCTTCGGCACGATGCTCACCGGCCTCGGCCACCGGGTCGCGGTGCTCGCCGTCGATCCGTCCTCCACCCTGACCGGCGGTTCCATCCTCGGCGACAAGACACGGATGGAACGGCTGTCGGTGGACCGCGCGGCCTTCGTGCGGCCGTCCCCGTCGGCCGGGACGCTCGGCGGCGTCGCCAAGGCGACCCGCGAGTCGATGGTCGTGGTGGAGGCGGCCGGCTACGACGTCGTGCTCGTCGAGACCGTCGGCGTCGGCCAGTCCGAGACCGCGGTCTCGGGCATGGTCGACTCCTTCCTGCTGCTCACGCTGGCCCGTTCGGGCGACCAGCTCCAGGGCATCAAGAAGGGCGTTCTGGAGCTCGCCGACGTCATCGCCGTCAACAAGGCCGACGGCCCGCACGAGCGCGACGCCCGCGCCGCGGCCCGCGAACTGTCCGGCGCCCTGCGGCTGATGCAGTCCGCCGACGCCGCCTGGACCCCGCCGGTGCTCACCTGCAGTGCCCGCGAGGACACCGGCCTCGACGTGGTCTGGGAACGCCTGGAGCGGCACCGCGCGCTGCTGGACTCCGACGGGCGGCTGGAGGCCAAGCGCCGCGACCAGCAGATGGAGTGGGCCTGGAGCATGGTCCGCGACGAACTGCTGGGCCGGCTGCGCGACCACCCCGGGGTACGCCGCCTGGCCCCGGAGGTCGAACGCCAGGTCCGCGAGGGGACGCTGACGGCGACTTCGGCGGCCGAGCGCATCCTCGACGCCTTCTCCGGCTGACGGGCGGCCCCGGGGTCAGGCCGCCTTCGCCTGGCCCCGGGGCACCGCGCAGCGCCCCGTCGCCCACAGCGCGCCCGGCATGTTGCAGTCCGGGTCGACGCGATGCCGGTCGATGTACGCGAACAGCCGCCGCGCCTCCGCCATGTGCTGGCCGCACGCGAACGACCCGTGCCCGGGCAGCCATTGCACGTGCCACTCGGCCGGGCCTCCGCAGGGCCGCGTGGCACCGGTCTCCAGGCGCCCGCACGGAGTCGTTCCGTCGATGGGGATCGGGGTCAGTCGGGGGGTGATCGCTGGCTCTGCCATGGGGATCGTCTCCCTTGTCGCAGGATGCGACGACACATGCGTACGTCTGCGGGAACGGGCGTATTCGTGCCCTACGGAAGGGTGTGCCCGCTCAAGGGTGTCCCCGACGCGTGTTCGGAGGTCAGGAGTTGGTAACCGCCCGCCGGGGACGGCCGGATCGGCGGGTTCCGGCGCGAAGAGGTCGTCGTGCCGGACGCCCGGGCGGGCCGAGTGGCCGCTCACCGCCTGGTGCCGACCGTTTACGGATTCACTGTGTGTCCGCTCCGTCGCGGTGGATCTCCACCGGCACCCGCACCGTCGCCGGGCTCCGCGGGGTGACGAAACCGCCTGCCCCGGCGTCACTTGGACGACCGCCCGCACGCGGGGATCACGCAGGTCCGCCCAGGCGCCCGCCACGCGCGCCGCGACGGGCACCCGGCGAGCGCCGCCGCCGTGCGGGCACCGAGCGGGAGATCTGCCGCGCCGACCGGACCGACGGGCGCTTCCCGGGCGGGCGTGTCCAGGGCGAAGGGGGATGTCCCGGGGCCGTTCCCGCACAAGGAGGAAGCCCGCGCCCGGGGTGCGGCCAGAGGCCGCCGTCCACTCGTCCATGACCGATCGAGCCGGCGCCGCACGGAGTCGACGGTGTCCGGCAGGTCCGGCTGCCGGGGCCGGCCGGCGGGCGAGGTGTTCAGCAGTTCCCGCACCAGGACGAGTCCGCCCGGGGCGGGCTCCCCCCTCGCATCGCTCGCTCGCCGACCGTGGCATGGCACCACCGTGCCGTCGCACACCCCGGCGGGAGTGTCAGCCCGCGTACGCGGTCGGGGGGACCCCCACGGTCGCCGTGAAGTCCCGGACCAGATGGGCCTGGTCGCTGTAGCCGAGCTCGGCCGCCAGCCCCGCCCAGTCCACTGCCGGCGCGGACTCGGCGCGCTCCAGGGCCTCGTGGATGCGGTAGCGGAGGATGACCCACTTGGGACTGACGCCGACGTGCGAGGCGAACAGGCGTTGCACCGAGCGCACCGACAGTCCCTCGGCGCGGGCGAAGGCGTCGACGCGCACGATTCCGCGGTCGTGCCGGATCCGCTCGGCGAGGGCCATCGCCAGGTCGGCCTGGGGATCGGGCGCGGGGGTCAGGGAGAGCAGGAAGGCGTCCAGCGCCGTGACCCGCTCGTCCTCCTCGTCCGGCCCGAGCACGGCGCCGGGCGCGGTGGCGCGGCCGGGCAGCGCCTCGTCCAGCCCGACCCGGCGGCCGGTCCAGTGGGACACCGGCACCGCGGGCGCGAACGGCCGGAAGCCGCCCGGGCGGAACTGGATCCCGCACACCCGCCCGGCGCCCTCCAGCTTCTGCGTGAACAACTCCAGTCCGATGCCGGCGACCTCCCCGAGGTCCGGCCCGCCGGCGAAGCGCTGGAAGACGACGTTGACCGAGGGGTGCGGCACGACGTGCGAGGCGTACGGCTCGCTCAGGTCCCAGTCGATCAGCCAGTAGTGCTCCAGGTACGGTCGCAGCTCCGGCGCGGGGGCGCGCCGCCGGAACCGCACGCGTGCGAAGAGTTCCGGGGCGCCGACGATGCCCCGGGTGTCGCGCCGCGGCGTGTCCTGACCGGCCATGAGGCCGATGGTACGGCGGCCGGGTGTCGCATCTCTTCAAGCCGTGCGCCCGCCTCCGGCCGTAGCGTCGCGGCATGGCGGAAACGATCAGTGAACTGCTCGGAGCCGCCCGCGACCGGGCGCTGCCCGTGGTGACAGGAGTGCCCGACGACCAATTGGCGGCGCCGACGCCGTGCGCGGAGTACGACGTGCGGGACCTGCTGAACCACCTCTTCCACGTGGTGGTCGGCTTCCGGGCGATCGCGGGGAGGCAGGAGGCGGACTTCTCCCGCCGCCGCCGACGGACGGCACCCCGAGCTCGCCGAGGCCCTTGCCGCGCCGGGACGCCCCCTCACCGCCGAAGCGACGTTCACGCGATTCCTGAACCGCCTGATCGACGGCCTCGGCACCGGCTGATCCGGGACCCGCCACCCTGCGCGCGTCGTGAGCGCCGTGCGTGGAACGTGCGGCACCGGATCTTATGCAACTAGTTGCAGAATCTTCTCCGGGTGGTCTACAAAGGACTGACCGCATGACCGGCATCCCGTCGCGCCGCCGTCCGAGGAGACCCCGATGAGCCGCTACCCGCACCTGCTGCGCCCGCTCGACCTCGGATTCCTCACCCTCCCCAACCGCGTCCTGATGGGCTCGATGCACGTCGGCCTGGAGGAGGCCGAGGACGGCTTCGCGCGCATGGCCGCCTTCTACGCGGAACGCGCCAGGGGCGGCGTCGGCCTGATCGTCACCGGTGGCATCGCCCCCAACGACCCCGGCCGCCCGTATCCCGGCGGCGCCCGTATGACCACCGAGGACGAGGCCGACCAGCACGCCGTGGTCACCCAGGCCGTGCACCGCGAGGGCGGACGCATCGCGATGCAGATCCTGCACTTCGGCCGGTACGCCTACCACCCCGAACTGGTCGCCCCGAGCGCGCTGCGGGCGCCGATCAGCCCCCATGTCCCGCACGCCCTCACCGGTGACGAGGTCGAGGAGACGATCGAGGACTTCGTGCGGGCGGCGGAACTCGCCCGCCGGGCCGGCTACGACGGGGTCGAGATCATGGGCTCCGAGGGCTATCTGATCAACGAGTTCGTCGCGCCCGGCACCAACCACCGAGAGGACCGCTGGGGCGGGTCGTTCGAGAACCGCACGCGCTTCCCGCTGGAGATCGTCCGCCGCACCCGCGAGCGGCTCGGCCCCGACTTCGTACTCGTCTACCGGCTCTCGATGCTCGACCTGGTCCCCGGTGGCTCCTCCCTGGAGGAGGTCGTGGCCCTCGCCAAGGCGGTCGAGGCGGCCGGTGCCACGATCATCAACACTGGCATCGGCTGGCACGAGGCACGCATCCCCACCATCGCCACCTCCGTGCCGCGCGGCGCGTACACCTGGGTGACGAAGCGGCTCATGGGCGCGGTCTCGGTGCCGCTGGTGACCAGCAACCGGATCAACACCCCCGAGGTCGCCGAGCGGTTGCTCGCCGACGGGTACGCCGACATGGTCTCCCTGGCCCGTCCGATGCTCGCCGACCCCGAGTTCGTCGCCAAGGCGGAGCAGGGCCGCGCCGAGGCCATCAACACCTGCATCGGCTGCAACCAGGCGTGCCTCGACCACACCTTCAGCGGCCGGCTGACCACCTGCCTGGTCAACCCGCGGGCCTGCCACGAGACCGAACTCGTCCTCCGGCCGATCCGGTTGCGCAAGCGCGTCGCCGTCGTCGGCGCCGGGCCCGCCGGACTCGCCTGCGCGGTCACCGCGGCCGAACGCGGCCACGCCGTCACGCTCTTCGACGCCGCCGACCGGATCGGCGGGCAGCTCGACATCGCCCGCAGGATCCCCGGCAAGGAGGAGTTCGACGAGACACTGCGTTACTTCCGCACCCGGCTGGCCGAGGAGGGCGTGGAACTGCGCCTGAACACCGTCGTGACCCCGGACACGCTGGCCGCGCACGACCCCGGCTTCGACGAGGTGGTGCTCGCCACCGGCGTGGCACCGCGTATGCCGGAGATCGACGGCGTGGACCACCCCAGCGTGCTGAGCTACCTCGACGTGCTGCGCGACGACGCCCCGGTGGGCGAGCGGGTGGCGATCGTCGGCGCGGGCGGGATCGGCTTCGACGTGGCCGAGTTCCTCACCGACGGCGGCGAGGACGCGAGCCGTGACCCCGAGACGTACTTCCGGCACTGGGGCGTCGACACCGGCTACGCGAACCGGGGCGGCCTGCGGGCACCCGAGCGGCCCGCGCCGCCCCGCACGGTGCACCTGCTGCAGCGCAAGACGACCAAGCTCGGCGCGGGCCTGGGCAGGACCACCGGGTGGATCCACCGCACCGAGCTCAGGCACCGGGGCGTCACGATGGTCGCGGGCGCCGCCTACGACCGGATCGACGACGCCGGGCTGCACATCACCGTCGACGGCGAGCGCCGCACGCTCCCCGTCGACACCGTGGTCCTGTGCGCCGGGCAGGAGCCCCGCCGCGACCTCTACGAGGCGCTGCGCGACGCCGGTTACGGTGTCCACCTCATCGGGGGCGCCGACGTGGCCGCGGAGCTCGACGCCAAGCGGGCCGTCCGCCAGGGCACCGAAGTCGCCGCGGCCCTGTGACGCGCCCCGTCCGTAGGATGCGGACATGTCCCTCCCGCACGCCATCCTCACCGCCCTTCTGGAGAAGCCGTCCTCGGGGCTGGAGCTGGCGCGCCGCTTCGACCGCTCCATCCGCTTCTTCTGGTCGGCCACGCACCAGCAGATCTACCGCGAACTCGGTCGGCTGGAGGAGGCGGGCCTGATCCGCGCCCTGCCCGCGGCGCACCCCGCCCGGGGGCAGAAGAAGGAGTACGAGGTGCTGCCCGCGGGCCGGGACGAGCTGGCCGGCTGGGTGGGCACCGTCGAGGACCCCCGGCCCATCCGTGACCCGCTGTTGCTGCGCATGCGCGCCGCGGCGGTGGTGGGGGGCGGCGGTCTCGCCGGGGAGCTGCGCAGGCACCTGGCACTGCACGAGGCCCAGTTGGCCGAGTACACGGACATCGAGCGGCGCGACTTCCCGCCCGGCCGCGTGGCGGACGAGGACCGGCTGCGGCATCTCGTGCTGCGCGCGGGCATCGAGCTGGAGACGTTCTGGACGCAGTGGCTTCGCGAGGCGCTGGACGAGGTCGGGACCATGGACCCGGCCTGAGCCGCGAGGGGGGCCGGGAGCGCGTCCGGCCCGGTCACCGCACGCGGCGCAGGGCCAGCAGTGCCGCGTCGTCGCCGAGCCCGCCGCCGGTCCAGGCGTGGAGGTCGGTCAGGACGCGGTCCAGCAGCGCGTCGGGGTCCTTTTCCGCCATGTCCGCGACCCGCTCGGCGGGCGGATAGAAGCGGTCGTGCCGGTCGCGCGCCTCGGAGACCCCGTCGGTGTACAGGAGCAGCAGGTCATCCGGCCGGTAGGGGACCGACTGGGGGCGGTAGTGGCCGCCGGTGAGCGGCAGCAGCCCGAGCGGCGGCGCGTACACCTCGGGCGTCACCTCTGTCACGGTTGCGTCGTGGCGCAGCAGCGGCGGAGGGTGGCCGCAGTTGACCAGGACGGCGGTGTGGCCGGAGGGCGGCACGGTCAGCAGCACGGCGGTGACGAACTCCTCGCCCGCGCCGCGGCGGACCAGCGCGCCGTCCAGCCGGGCGGCCACCGCGTCGAGGCCGGGTTCGGAACGGGCGGCGTCCCGGAAGACGCCCAGCACGTCGGCGGCGGTCTGGACGGCTTTCAGGCCCTTGCCGCGGACGTCGCCCAGCAGCACGCGCACGCCGAAGTCGGTCTCCACGACCTCGTACAGATCCCCGCCGATCCGCGCCTCCGCTTCCGCGGCCACGTAGCGCACGGCCACCTCCAGCCCGCCCACGCGGGGCGGTGGCGGGCGCAGCAGCGCCCCTTGTGCGGCCTCGGCGACCCCGCGGACCTGGGCCAGTTCCCGCTCCCTGGCCGTGACGAGGACGACGGCGCCGGTGATGGTGAAGGTCACGGCCAGCACGGAGACCGCGGAGGTGACGTGCACCAGGGAGGGGACCCCGCTGTTCGCCGCCGCCAGGAAGAAGACCAGGCCGATCGCCACGACGCCCGCCAGCAGCGGCACGCGGGCCCGGCGGGCCCTGACCCCGGCGAGCACCGGAAGCGCCGCCAGGACCGGCGCCAGCGTCGTCTCCGGCCCGCTCACGACGTCGACGGCGACGCACGCCGCGATCAGTGCGTACGAGGCGGCGAGGAACCACCAGGCCCACCGGGGCAGCGGGAGGGGCCGCGGGTGCTGTGGGGCGGGGTCGCGGGCCATGGTCGCCAGCCCTCCTGTCACCGCCGCGGCGGGTGCCCGCGGCGCCTCCCTCCATGGTCGCCGCATCGGGCGGGGAGCGCGGGAATGAGCGCGGGGTGCCCCGCGTTGAGGGGTACATCCGATGGAAATGAAAACCATTGCGATGGCAGAAAGGACCCGCTCATGGCCCGCAGCGAGCAGCGCCCGGTGATCAGGCTCCGGTCGACCGCCGGCACCGGCACGACGTACGTGACCCGGAAGAACCGGCGCAACGACCCGGACCGCATGGTCCTCAGCAAGTACGACCCGGCCGTCGGCCGCCACGTGCCGTTCCGCGAGGAGCGCTGACCCCGGCGCCCGACCGCCCGGCACCGCGACCGTAGCCGTCCGTCCCACCGCACCGACTGGAGGAGCGTCATGCAGCACGCGATCCACCCCGCCTACCGCCCGGTCGTCTTCCGCGACCGCAGCGCGGACCGCGCCTTCCTCACCCGGTCCACGCTGACCGGCGACAAGACCGTCGTCTGGGAGGACGGCAACACCTACCCCGTGTTCGACGTGGAGATCTCCTCGGCGAGCCACCCGTTCTACACCGGCAACGCCCGCGTCATGGACACCGCCGGCCGCGTCGAGCGCTTCGAGCGCCGCTACGGACGCGCCGCCGCGCGCGGCTGACGCCGGAGCACGGGAAGTACGGGAGCAGCGAGCAGCACGGCCGGCCGTCGCGGATCACCGCGGCGGCCGGTGCCGTCTCCGGGGCACCCCGCGCGGACCGCGGGATCAGCTCTTGCGGAAGGTGTACGCCTCCTGGGCCGCCGCCACCACGGCGTCCAGATCCGCACCCGCCGAGGCCGTGACCACCGCGGCCACCGCGCCCTCCACGAAGGGCGCGTCGACCAGGCGGGTACGCGGTGGCAGCTCGTCCCCGTCGGCCAGCAGGGCCTTGACCGTCAGGACGGCGCTCCCCAGGTCGGCGATGACGGCCACGCCCTCGCCGCGGTCGACGGAGTGCGCCGCCGCGGTGATCTTCTCCGCGTCGGTGCCGAGCCCTCCGTCGGGGGTGCCGCCCGCGGCGGCCACCGGCACCTTGGCTCCGCCGCCGTTCAGACCGGCGGCCATGTGCGCGACCGACTCGGCGACCCTCGCGCTGTGCGACACCAGCACCACACCCACGGTCATCCCGCGTCCCCCCGCGCCGTCATCGCCAGGACGCCGACGAGCAGCGCCGAGGAGGTCGCCCCCGGGTCCTGGTGACCCGCGCTGCGCTCGCCGAGGTAACTCGCCCGTCCCTTGTGCGCCACCAGGGGCGTGGTGGCGATCGCGCCCTCCTCGGCGGCGATGGCGGCCGCCGACAGCGCCTCCGCCAGCCCCGCGCCCTTGTCGAGCGCGAAGGACAGCGCCTCGACGGCCGGGGCCAGCGCGTCCACCATCGTCTTGTCGCCCGGCGCGGCCCCGCCCAGTGTCGCGACCGCGTCGACCCCGGCCCCCAGCGCCTGGGCGAACTGCTCGGGCGTGACGCGCTCCGCGTCCCCGAGCGCCTTGCCGGCCTTGCGCAGCAGGGTCCCGTACAGCGGTCCCGAGGCGCCGCCGACCGTGCTGATCAACTGCCGGCCGACCAGTACCAGGACGTCGCCGGGGGTGTCCGGCGGCTCCTTCTCGACGGCCGTGCGGGCCGCGATGAAGCCGCGCCGCATGTTGGCGCCGTGGTCGGCGTCACCGATGGGGGAGTCGAGCTCGGTCAGCCGGTCGGCCTCCCGCTCGATCACCGAGGCCGCCGCGGCGAGCCAGCGGCGTATGAAGCCCGCGTCTATCGCCGCCGGTCCGGTGGACGGTCCTTCGCTCATCTGTCGTGCTCCTCCTGCTTCTCAGGCGCCCCAGCGCAGAGCCGGTGTGCTCACCGGCGCGTCCCACAGGCGCAGCAGCTCGTCGTCCACCTGGCACAGCGTCACCGAGGCGCCCGCCGCGTCCAGCGACGTGACGTAGTTGCCGACCAGCGTGCGGGCCACCGCGACGCCACGGGCCGCCAGCACCCGGTGCACCTCGGCGTTGAATCCGTACAGCTCCAGCAGCGGTGTCCCGCCCATGCCGTTGACCAGCAGCAGGACCGGCCCACTCGGGCGCAGGTCGTCCAGGATCGCGTCGACCGCGAAATCCGCGATCTCCCCGGAGGTCATCATCGCCCGCCGCTCCCGGCCGGGTTCCCCGTGGATGCCGATGCCGAGTTCCAGTTCCCCGGCGGGCAGATCGAACGTCGGGCTGCCCTTGGCGGGCGTGCTGACCGCGGTCAGCGCCACGCCGAAGCTCCGCGTCACCTCGTTCACCTGCCGTGCGACCGCCTCCACGCGCTCCAGCGGCGCGCCCTCCTGGGCCAGCGCTCCGGCGATCTTCTCCACGAACAGCGTGCCGCCGGTACCGCGGCGGCCGGCTGTGTAGAGGCTGTCGGTCACCGCCACGTCATCGTTGACCAGAACCTTGGCGACCTGGATGCCCTCGTCCTCGGCCAGCTCCGCGGCCATGTCGAAGTTCAGCACGTCGCCCGTGTAGTTCTTCACGATGAACAGTACGCCCGCGCCGCTGTCGACGGCCGCCGCCGCCCGCACCATCTGATCGGGCACCGGCGAGGTGAAGACCTCCCCGGGACAGGCCCCGTCCAGCATCCCGTGCCCCACGAAGCCCACGTGCAGCGGTTCGTGCCCCGCACCGCCGCCCGACACCAGGCCGACCTTGCCGGCGACCGGCGCGTCCTTGCGGATCACCACCCGGTTGTCGATGTCGACCGTCAACTCCGGATGCGCGGCGGCCACTCCCCGCAGCGCATCGGCCACCACGGTCTCGGGGACGTTGATCAGCATCTTCATGGGGACCCTCCGTCTGAGGTTGCTCTGACAAGCGTACGAACTTGCCGCACCATGAGCAGGCGTATCGCCGCGCCCGTTGCGGCCCCTTCGGACTTCCTCGACGCAGGTCACCCCCTGCCCATCGGCCGGGTACCCTCCGTGCCGGTCGTCACCGGTACGGAGGGCGCGAGGCGCGAGACGGGCCGGGCCCATGCCGGGGCGCACCGCCGCCGGGACGGCCGGGTGGCCCGGCACACGGCGGACGGCACGCGCTCGACGAGCAGGCGGCCCACCGGCGGGCGGGCGGTGCGCCTGGGGCGCATGAGGCAACCACCCTCCCGGTCAGGGGTGGTGCTCCGCCCCGGGCCGGACGGGCCGGGGCGATCACGCGGGGGCCACCGCCCCGCGCGCCGCCGGCATCGCCGGGCGACGACCGCGGCCGGTGTGCGGGCGGATCACGGCCGGCCGTCGGCAACCGTCGTGATCACGCCAGCTGACGGCGGACGAGTTCGTGGAGCCGGCCCTCGGGGTTGGCCAGGAGGTCGGCGGGACGGCCCTGTTCGACGACGCGGCCGTCGGACATGACGACGACCCGGTCGGCGTCCATGACCGTGGTCAGACGGTGCGCGATGACGACGCGGCTGGCGCGCAGCGCGCGGGTGCTCTCCATGACGACGCGCTGGGTCTCGTTGTCGAGCGCGCTGGTGGCCTCGTCGAAGAAGAGGATCCGCGGACGGCGGACGAGTGCCTGGGCGATCATGAGGCGCTGCCGCTGGCCGCCGGAGACCGTGGCGCCGCCGGAGATCATGGTGTGCAGTCCCATCGGCATCCGCTTGATGTCCTCCGCGAGGCCCGCCATCGCGGCCGCCTCCCAGGCCTCCTCCTGCGTGAAGCTCTCGGTCCCGCAGATGCAGTCCAGGATGGAGCCGGTCAGCGGCTGGGCGTTCTGCAGGACGACGCCGCACTGCCGGCGGACCGCGGCCTGGTCGAGGGCCGCGAGGTCCTGCCCGTCGTACAGCACGCTGCCCGCGGCGGGCCGGTCGAAGCCGATGAGCAGGCGCAGCAGCGTGGACTTGCCGCAGCCGCTGGGCCCGACGACGGCCACGAACTCGCCGGGTCCGACCTCCAGGGACACGTCGTCCAGGACCAGCGGGCCGTCCTCCGAGTAGCGGAATGAGAGCTTGCGGGCCTCGATCGACCCGGACAGCTCCCCGGGCTGGGTGCTGGCGCCGCGCACCTCGGGGGCCTGGTCGAGCACCGGCTTGATGTGCTCGTACATCGGCAGCGCGGCGGCCGCCGAGACCAGTGCGCCGGTGAGCTGGGTGACCGCGGTGAGCAGCATCGTCACGGCGGTGCTGAAGGTGAGGAAACCGCTCGCGGACAGCGAGCCGCGGGCCGGTCCCGCCAGCAGCACGAACAGCAGCAGCGAGCACAGCGGCAGATAGACCGCGTTGAGCACGCCCGTGAGGTTCTTGATCCGCCCGGTGCGCTGCTGGAGGTCCCGGCTGCGCGCGAACTCCCGTGCCCATGCCGCGTACGCGAAGCTCTCGGCGGCCGCGACGCGCAGCTTGGGCAGCCCGCGCAGGGTCTGGAACGCCTGGTTGTTCAGCTTGTTGCCGAGTTCGACCAGCTGCCGCTGCCAGCGCAGTTGCCACAGCCCGAGGCCGAGGAAGACGGCGGCGATCACGATCAGCATCGCGATCGCCACCAGGGCCAGCGGGACGCTGTAGACGAGCAGCAGGACGAGGTTCATCGCGCCGACCGTGCCGGACTGCACGGCGACCGGGCCGACGCCGGCGAGCACGCGGCGGATGGCGCTGACGCCCATCGCGGCGCTCGCCAACTCGCCGGTCGACCGCTCGGCGAAGAAGGAGGTCGGCAACCGCAGCAGCCGGTCCCAGACGGCGGGCTGCAAGGTGGCCTCGATGCGGCCCTCGACGCGCAGCAGCGTGAGGTTCTGCAGCAGCATGAAGGCCGCCGAGACCACGCTGCTGACGATGATCGCGCACGAGACCTGCACGATCAGCCCGGTCTCCGCGCCGGGCACGTAACGGCCGAGCACCTGGCCGGTGGCGATCGGCACCAGCGCGCCGAGCAGCACGGTGACCAGCCCGCTGATGATGAGCGCGCGCAGGTCGGAGCCGGTGCCGCGCATGCCGAAGCGGAGCAATGGCCAGGGGCGCAGCGGCTGTTCCGGCAGTGGCCGGTAGAACATCACCGCCCGCGGGGCGAACTCCCCGGCGTTGTCGGCCGTGACGCGGATCCGGCTGCCGCTCGCGGGGTTGACCGCGTCGTAGCCGCCCCGCCGCCACAGCAGCGCGACCGGCATCCCCGAGGCGGCCCGGTGGCCGACCAGGGGGCCGGAGTCCTCCCGCCACCAGCGGCCGTCGAGACGTACGGGGCGGGTGCGGACCCGGGACCCGACCGCGACCCGTTCGACCGGGTCGACGCGGTCGCTGACCGCGCCGCTCGCCGACGGGGAGGCGAGCGTGATCCCGGCGGCGCGGGCGACCACCCGGCAGACGGCGTAGGTCGCGTCGTCCGAGGCCGCGGGCGTGCGCGACGGCGCCTTGCGGGAGCGGGCGATGGACGCCAGGAGCGCCTGGTCGGCCTGCCGGCGGACGGCCTCCCCGGCGCGGATGCCGGCGGCGGTGCGGTCCTCGTGGGCCTGCTCCAGCCGCTCGATCCAGCGGTCCAGGGTGGACAGCAGCCGGTACTGCTGGTTGACCATGCCCTGCCACATCGCGCCGTCGAGCAGGAGGTCGCCCGCCGCCTCGGAGCTGTAGGCGGCGCCGTACTGCACGCCGCCGGGTGCGACGGGCAGCCACAGGATGTCGTCGTCGGCCACGGCCTCGTCCGCGGTGGTGCGGCCGTCCAGCGGTGCCTCGTACAGCACGCGCTGACTGCGGCCCACACCGAGGGCGAACGCGTGCTCCAGCAGGCTGAGGGTCTGCTCCTGGGTGTCGTAGGTCCAGTCCCCGGCGTACCCGGGACGGTGCAGTTCGCGCAGCGGGATGCGGTGCAGGACGCAGGACTGCAGCGGACGGCCGACGAGCGTGTGCTGCGGGCCCTCGACGGGGCCCAGCAGCAGGGTGCCCGCCTCCAGCCGGCCGAGGAAGTGCCAGTGGCCCTGCTGGGCGGCGTCCACGGCGAACAGGTCGAAGGAGCCGGCCACCACCAGCCACAGGACGTGCGGCCCCTCCAGGGACAGGCTGCGCAGTCCCGTGCAGTCCACCGGCGCGCCGAGGCCGCCGAGGGCCGCGATCACCGGGTCGCCGGTGGCCTCCGCGGGCTGTACGGGGATCACTTCAGTGCTCCTTGACCAGGTGCGCGTAGGCGCCGCCCGCGGCGACGAGGTCCTCGTGCCGGCCGCGCTCGACCACGGAGCCGTGGTCGAGCACCACGATCTCGTCGCTGTCCCGCACGGTGCTGAGCCGGTGCGCGATCACCACGCACGCACAGCCGCGCCGACGCAGATTGTCGATGATGAGCTGCTCGGTCGTCGCGTCCAGTGCGCTGGTCACCTCGTCCAGCACCAGGATGCTGGGGCGGCGCACCAGCGCCCGCGCGATCTCCAGCCGTTGCCGCTGCCCGCCGGAGAAGTTGCGGCCGTCCTGCTCGACGCGGCTGTGGATGCCGCCGGGACGGCGGGCGATCACGTCGTACAGGGCGGCGTCGCGCAGTGCGGTCACCACGTCCTCGTCCGGGATGGACGGGTCCCACAGCGCCACGTTGTCGCGCACCGTGCCCTCGAAGAGGAAGACGTCCTGGTCGACGAAGGAGACGGACGCGGCGAGCACGCTGCGGGGGATGTCCTCCAGGCGCTGCCCGTCGATACGGATCACGCCCTCCCAGGGGCTGTACAGACCCGAGATGAGGCGGGAGACCGTCGACTTGCCGCTGCCGGAGCCGCCGACCAGCGCCACCTGCTGCCCGGGGGCGACCGAGAGCGAGAACCCGGTCAGCAGCGGCTTGTCGAGCGGGCTGTAGCCGAAGGTGATGGCCTCCAGCGTCACATGGCCTTTGAGTCGGCGGGTGCCCGCCTCGGCCTCCGGCCGTGAGTAGAGCGCGTCCACGGGGAAGTTCTCCACGTCCTTGAGCCGCGCGACGTCCGCGGAGAAGTCCTGGATGCGTCCCGCGACGCCGTTGAGCCGGGTCACGGGAGCGGTGAAACGGGTGACCAGCGCCTGGAAGGCCACGAGCAGGCCGATGGAGATGTGGCCCTCCACCGCCCGCAGGCCGCCGATCCACAAGATCAGCGCGCTGTTGAGCGTCGCGAGCGTGGGGGCGACCACCGACAGCCAGGCGCTCGGCACGCCGAGCCGCTGCTGCTCCTCCAGCGTGACCGCGTGCTGGCCCGCCCAGCGGCGGAAGTAGCCGTTCTCGCCGCCGGTTGCCTTCATGGTCTCGATCAACTGAAGGCCGGTGTAGGCGGTGTTGGTCAGCCGGGCGTTGTCGGCGCGCAGCTTCTGCGTCCGCGTGGCCCGCAGCCGCACCACGACGCGCATGGCCACGACGTTGAGCAGCGCGATCCCGACGCCCAGGACGGTCAGTTGGGGGTCGTAGCTCCACAGCAGCAGGGCGTAGAGGACCACCACGATCCCGTCCACCGCGGCGGAGGCCAGGTCGCGGGCGAGGGTCTCGGCGACGGCGTCGTTGGACTGCAGGCGCTGCACCAGGTCGGCGGGGCTGCGCTGGGTGAAGAAGGCGACCGGCAGCCGGAGCAGGTGGCGCAGGAAGCGGGCACTGCCCAGCGTGGAGGAGATGATGCGGCCGCGCAGCAGATTGGACTGCTGCACCGCGGTGAGCGCCGCGGTGAGGGCCACCATGGTGCCCATCGCCGCGAACAGCACGCCGAGCAGCGAGGTCTGCTGGCCGATCAGGAACAGATCGATGTAGGTGCGGCTGAGCGCGGGCAGCGCGGCACCCACGCCGACCAGCAGCAGGCTGGCCAGCAGCGCCGTCAGCAGGGTGCCGCCGGTGCCGCGCAGCCGGGCGGGCAGCGCGGCCAGCACGCCGGGCCTGCGCCCGCCGCGCTGGAAGTCCAGGCCCGGCTCGAAGGTGAGCACGACGCCGGTGAAGCTGGTGTCGAAGTCCTCCAGGGGCACGAAACGGCGGCCCTTGTCGGGGTCGTTGACGTGCACGCCGCGGCGGCCGAGCCTGCGGCCCATGCCGTCGTAGACGACGTAGTGGTTGAACTCCCAGAACAGGACGGCCGGTGCCCGCACCCCGCTCAGCGCCGCGGTCTCCATCTGCATGCCCTTGGCGCGCAGACCGTACCCGCGGGCGGCCTTGAGCAGGTTGCTGGCCCGGGAGCCGTCGCGGGAGACGCCGCAGGCGATCCGCAGCTCCTCCAGCGGAACGTGCCGCCCGTAGTGGCCGAGCACCATGGCGAGAGAGGCGGCGCCGCACTCCACCGCCTCCATCTGGAGCACGGTGGGGGTACGCACGGACGGGTACCGGCGCGGCTTGCGCGGTTTGGGCCGGGGGCGGGTGTCCCCCCGCCGGTGGCCGACCTGGGGCGGGGGAGCGGTCGCGGTCACGGGAGCAGCCAATCGAGGGGGCGCTGGGCGGCGAGGTGGACGGCGCCTCCGGCCAGGGTCATGGAGTCGAGCGTGTACGGCGGGCCGTCGGAGGACGACCAGGCGTACCCGGACTCCGTGCGCCGCGAGGTGTCCAGCCGCACCTGGACCGCGACCGGGCGCCCGCCGCGCGCGAAAGCCTGCGCGAGCTGGCTGTCCCCGAGGTAGGCGGTGATCTGCCGGGTCGTCTGCGCCGTCCGGCCCACGGACTGCACATGGCCGCGCAGCACGCCGTAGCGCTGCTGGGAGACGGATTCGACGGTCAGGTCGACCGCGGCGCCTACCGGCACCGTGGAGGCGCTGCCGGCGGGCACGTACAAGGTGGCCGTCAGCGGGTCGCCGGCATGGGCGACGCGCTCCACGGCGGCGACGTCGGTGCCGACGGTGACGACGGTGCCGATGGTGGCCGCCAGCGCGGTCACCCGGCCCGCGGCCACGGTGCGGATCAGGACGTCGCCGTCCGGGGTGTGCACTTTCAGCAGGGGCGCGCCCGCGGCCAGCCGGCCGCCTTCCTCGGCGAACACCCGGGTCACCTGTCCGGCCACCGGACTCTGCAGCACATAACTGCCCTGGCCGTGCGTGAGAATTCCCGGTGCGTCCATTTTTGATGCGACAGAACCGGTGACCGCCCAGAATGCGGCGGCGGCCGCCACGACAATCGTGACGGACATCACGAGCACGCCGCGCGGTTTTGCGAAACGCACCGGGAGATCGAGCTCCTCGGGCGATTGCAGTTTGGTGAGGGCTTTCTGGCGGAACTGCACGGGACTCCTCCCTCAGCCGCATTCCCCGCGATCGGGGGCTGTCGGGGACTTTCGGGACACCGGGTGCGGGCACGGCCGTGGGCCCCGGTAGGGAGGTTGCCGGGGCCCACGGTTGCGGTGCCGTCTCAGAGGCCGGCGACCAGGCCGGTGGCCAGGCCGGTGACCGCACCGGTGTTGACGCCGGTGAGGCCCTCGACCGTCCCGACCACGCCGGCGACGGTGCCGGAGACCGGGGCGATGGAGTCGACGGTGCCGGTCACGTTGCTGACCAGACCGCCCACCAGGCCACCGGAGACGTTGTCGAGGTCGGCGTCGGAGATCTCGCGGGTCTCGACCTGCGGGGTGAAGTTCATGATGGTGCTTCCCTTCGTGCTGACAGATATCGAGTGGCGAATCAGGGAGGACCTCCCGCCACCGCTGAGGATCCAAGCACGGGGCCGCGTGGCCCAGCCAATTGACGGAGTGGGTGTTCGAATGGAGTTCGGATTGTCGACTTCACGGGTGTTCCCGAATTCCCACGGCTTGGTGTCAACTTCTTCACGCGGAGGTGATGGCCCGCTTTCGGCGGAACCGGGCACTCCGGATCAAAGGTCGCGTGTGGGAGGGCGAACCGGACGGCCGGTCGGGCGCGTTATGTCGTCGGCGTGTGCGGTGTGCAGATTTACCGGAGGTAATGCACCGGCGGGTAGCGTGGCACCCGGTGATCGACTCGGCCCGGGAGGTCTGGCATGCCCCACAGCGCACCGGTGGACGGATTCCGGCTCGCCTACGACCGCTGGGGCGCGGGCGCGCCGGTCGTGCTGCTGCACGGCTGGCCGGGCGACCGCGGCGACTACCACGACGTGGTCCCCCTGCTGGCCGGCTCCTGCGATGTGATCGTCCCCGACCTGCGGGGTTTCGGCGGCTCCGACAAGCACGCCGCCGATCCGGCGGAGCAGTACGGCGCGGCCGCCCAGGCGCGCGGCGTCATCGGGCTGGTCCGCGAACTGGGCCTGGAGCGGCCGGTGCTGGCCGGCTACGACATCGGCAGCCGCATCGCGCAGGCGGTGGCGCGCGACCATCCGGACGAGGTGCGCGCGCTCGTCGTCACCCCGCCGCTGCCGGGGACCGGGCGGCGCATCCTCGAACCGGGCGCGCAGCGGGAGTTCTGGTACCAGTGGTTCCACCGGCTCCCGCTCTCCGAGGAGCTGATCGACGGGGACCCGATGGCCGTGCGTGCCTACCTGCGGTACTTCTGGACGCACTGGTCGGGGCCGTCCTTCACCCCGGACGAGGGGCGGCTGCACCGCCTGGTCACCTCCTACGGCCCGCCGGGCGCCTTCACCGCGTCCCTGGCCTGGTACCGAGCGGGTGCGGGAACCGTGGCGAACGCCCTCACGGAGGAGGCACCCCCGGCGGAGGAGCGGATCTCCGTGCCGACCACCGTGCTGTGGCCCGAGTCCGATCCGCTCTTCCCCCGCGAGTGGTCCGACCGGCTGGCGGAGTTCTTCGCCGACGCCACCCTCGAACCCGTCGACGGGGTCGGGCATTTCGCGCCGGTGGAGTACCCGGCGATCTTCGCGTCGGCGATCCGCCGGGCGGTGGCGGGGGAGTCCTAGGCGTTCTGTCCGCGCAGGCGCCGCCACCTGCGGCGCATCGTACGGCGGGGAGCCGTCAGCCGTTCTCGTGGCCGGCTGCTCGGACCACACCAGGCCCACTTCCCCCGGGCCGAAGGCTGGGGGGAGTGCCGTGCCCGGGGCCCCCGCCGGAGCGCCGGAAGCCGTCGATGCGGTCGATCTCCACCCCGGGTTCCACCCCTGGGTCCAGGTGCGCAGGGCCGTGCCGCAGCAGGCTTACGGGCATGACAGCAACCGAGTGGATCACCGACATCGCCCTCATCCTCGTCGTCTTCCGGCAACTGCGGGAGGACCGTCTGCGCCCGGCCTCGTTCCTGATCCCGCTGGGGATCGTGGCCTTCGTGGCCCACACGTACCTCGACTCGATCCCCACCGCGGGCAACGACCTGGTGCTGATCGGGGCCCTGGTCGGCGTCGGCGCCGCGCTCGGCGTCGCCGGCGGTGTGTACACCCGGATCCGGCCCGTCGGCGAGCACCTGCTGATCAAGGCGGGTGCGGTCTCGGCGGTGCTGTGGGTGCTCGGCATGGGCGCGCGCATGGGCTTCCAGATGTGGGTGGAGCACGGCGGCGGCGCGGACGACGTGGCCCGGTTCAGCGCGGTCCACCACATCACCGGCAGCCAGGCCTGGGTGGCCGCGTTCGTCCTCATGGCGCTCACCGAGGTGGTCACCCGGCTGGCCACGATCTTCGTCAGGGGCCGCATGGTGAGCCGCGCGCGGCAGACCGCGCCGGTCGCGCCCGCGCTCGACCACGCGGTATGACGATGAGCCTGCTCACATCGCCGGTGGACTATGGTCGGGCCATGCCCGCAGCCACGACCCCGCCGCCCGGGCCGACCCCGTCTCCGGGGGCCGGCCCGCGGCCGGTTCCGCTGCGGGACCGCCGGGTGCAGTGGGTGATCCCGGCCGCGGTCGTCGTCGCCGGGGCACTGACCATCCGGCCGATGGGCCTGAGCGGCCGCGGCCTGGTGGTGCTCGCCCTCTTCGTGGTCAACTGCGCGGCGCTGGGGATCAGGGCCCTTCCCGACACGAAGGTGCCCCAGCGGGCCGCTCTGCTCTGGTTCGCGACCGGCGTCGTCGCGGCGGCCGCGCTGATCGGTACCGCCACCCTCGGAACGGCCTACCTCTTCGCCTTCTTCATCAGCGGTCACCTCGGGTACCGGCTGGAGACCAGGCCGGCCCTGGCCCTCGCGCTGCTCTGCAGCCTGCTGTGCGGTGGCGTCCTGTACCTCCGCCTCGGGCCGGGGTACGAGGTGCTGCCCTGGGCCGTGGGTCTCGCCGCCGGTACCCCGGTGGTGGCCGGAATCCTCAACCGCAGCCACCACCAGGCCGTGCGGGCGGCCCTGTCGGCGGCCGAATCCGCCGAACGCGCCGCCCGGGCCGAGGCGCAGGCCGCCGTGCTGACCGAGCGCGGCCGGATCGCCCGTGACGTGCACGACGTACTGGCGCACTCGCTGGCGGGCATCAACATGCAGCTGGAACTCGCCGACGCGCTGATCGACACCGGGGACCTGGACAGGGTCCGGGAGGCCAACGCCAAGGCGCACAGCATGGTCAGGGACAGCCTGAAGCAGGCGCAGTGGACGGTGCACGCGCTGCGCGAGGACGCCCTGCCGCTGGTCGAGAGCCTGACCGCGATGGTCGAGTCGTCCGGCCACCGCGACGCGCTGGCCATCGCCGGCACCGTCCGCGAGGTACCGGCGCCGGTGGCGCAGAACCTGCTGCGGATCGCCCAGGAGGCCCTCACCAACGCCGCCCGGCACGCTCCCGGCGGCGAGGTCCGCGTGGAGCTGACGTTCGCCGCTTCGTCGACGGCACTGAGGATCCGCAATCGTGCCGCGACCCGCGCCGTGACCGCGGCTACCGGAAGTGGGATGGGGCTGATCGGGATGCGTGAACGCGTCGCCCTGCTGCGGGGAACGATCACCGCGGGCCCGGTCACCGAGGGACCGGACGAGGGCGGCTGGCAGGTGGAGGCGGTGATCCCCGATGAGTGAGCGGACCGGCAACCCCGGACCGTTGCGCGTGGTCGTCGCCGACGACCAGGCCGCCGTGCGTGAGCCGCTCGCGGCCGTGCTGGGCCTGTCCGAGGACATCGACGTCGTCGCGGCCGCGGCGAACGGGGCCGAGGTGCTGACCGCGGTCGCCGCCGGGCCGGTCGACGTGGTGCTCATGGACCTGCGCATGCCCGTGATGGACGGGACCGAGGCGACCCGGCGACTCAGCGAGGAGCACCCGGAGGTGGCCGTGGTCGTCCTGACCACCTTCGCCGACGACGACTCGATCCTGGCCGCGCTGAGCGCCGGGGCCCGTGGCTACCTGACCAAGAACGCCGGCCGGCAGGACATCGTCCGCGCGATCGTGGCGGCCGCCGCGGGGCAGTCCGTGCTCGACCGCGAGGTCCAGGACCGGCTCCTCGCCACGGTGCGCACCAAGCCGCCGGAGCCGGCGCGGCCGCTGCCCGAGGACATCACACCCCGTGAGCGCGAGGTGCTCACGCTCATCGGCCAGGGGCTGCCGAACCGGGCCATCGCCGAGAAGCTGTTCATCAGTGAGGCCACGGTCAAGACCCACATCAACAACCTCTTCGCCAAGGCGGGGATCCGGGACCGGGCCGACGCCGTGCGCCGCGCCATCTCGGCGGGCCTGGCCTGACGGCTGTCACGCGGAGGCACGGAGCCCGTCGGTGCCGGAGGGGTGCCGAAGGGGGTCGAAGAGGAGCGAAGGGAAGGGCGAAGGGTGCCGAACGGAAAGTGCATCACGCCCTCTTGAGGGATCGTTGAACAATCCTTACATTGGTCGGCACGTCCAGTCCGCAGCTCCGCCTGCCACTGTGAGGTCGCCATGACAGCAGCCCCGCTCAGTCCCCCGACCGTGAACGACGACGTGACCGGCCGCTTCGCGTGGTACCGGTCCTTCGGCCCGCAGGGCCGACGAGCCTTCAAAGGAGCGTTCGGCGGCTACGCCCTGGACGCCTACGACTTCCAGGTGCTGCCGCTGAGCATGGTGGCCATCGCCGCGTACTTCGGTCTCAGCCGGGCCCAGACCGGTCTGCTGACCACCGTGACGCTCGTGGTGTCCGCGCTCGGCGGGATCGCGGCCGGCGTGCTGATCGACCGGATCGGCCGGGTGCGCACCCTCATGATCACCGTGGCCACGTACGCGCTGTTCACCGTGGCCTGCGGCTTCGCCCTCAACTACCCCATGCTGCTGACCTTCCGGGCCCTGCAGGGTCTCGGCTTCGGCGGCGAGTGGGCGGCCGGCGCCGTGCTGGTCGCCGAGTACGCCCGGGCCCGCTACCGGGGGCGGGTGCTGGCCTTCGTCCAGAGCGCGTGGGCGGTCGGCTGGGGGCTGGCGGTCATCGTCTCCACCGTCGTCGCCGACACCCTCGGCCCCTCCCTCGGCTGGCGCGTCATGTTCTTCACCGGCGCGCTCCCCGCCCTGCTCCTGGTCTACGTGCGCCGCCGGGTCCAGGACTCCCCGCAGGCCGCCGCGCGTCTGGAGCACACCGCGGAACGGGCCCCGCTCGGCGCGGTGTTCCGCGGCGAGCCGGGCCGGCGGACGTTCTTCGCGACCGTGCTCGCCACCGGGGTGCAGGGTGGCTACTACACCATCGCCACCTGGCTGCCCACCTATCTCAAGACCGAGCGCGGGCTGACCGTGGTCGGCACCGGCGGCTACCTCTTCCTGCTCATCACCGGGGCCTTCCTCGGCTATCTGACCGCCGGGTACGTCACCGACCGGCTCGGCCGCAAGAAGACCTTCGCGCTGTTCGCCGTGCTGAGCGCCGGCCTGCTGCTGGCGTACATCAACATCCCGCAGGGCGCCAACACCGCCCTGCTCTGGCTCGGCTTCCCCCTGGGATTCTGCGCCTCGGCCGTCTTCTCCGGCTTCGGTGCCTTCCTGGCCGAGCTCTACCCCGGCGCGGTGCGCGGCACGGGGCAGAGCTTCACGTACAACGTGGGCCGGGCCGTGGGCGCCTTCTTCCCGACCGCGGTCGGCTTCACCGCCGGCAGTGCGGGGGTCGGGGGTGCGCTGATCTACGGCGTCATCGGCTACGCCGTTGCGCTGGTCGCCCTGCTCGGGCTGCCGGAGACCCGCGGCGCGGAGCTCACGTGAGGGCGACGGTCTGCGAGTAGCGCCGGACGAGCTGCCGCTCCGCGTCGTCCAGGTACGACGCGAGCAGCAGCTCGGCCTTGACCAGATCGGCGGCCCGCAGGGCGGTGAGCAGCTCGCGGTTGCGGCCGAGGTAGGGCTCGTGGAACTCGCGCGGATTGTCCATTGCGTGGAAGACCAGGCGGAGTTCGGCGAGAACACCGGTCATCAGCTCGGTCAGCCGGCGGCTGTGCGCCAGGTCGACCACCGCATGGTGGAAGTGGATGTTGGCGGTGCCGAGGCCCCGCCAGTCGTCGCCCCCCGCGGCGCGTTCGCCCTCCTCGACGGCGGACTCCGCGTGCGTCAGGTCGTACGGCGGGGCGCCGAGATGGCGGACCACCGAGCACTCGACCAGGCGGCGCACCCGATAGATGTCCACCACGTCCTGCACGGTCAGGACCCGTACGAAGACACCCCGGTTGAGCTCGTGGACGAGCAGCTTCTCGTGCGTCAGCAGCCGGAACGCCTCGCGCAGCGTGTTGCGCGAGACGCCGAGGGCCGTACCGATGGCGTCCTCGGAGAGCTTGGTACCGGGGGACAGGAAGCCCTCGGAGATCCGGGCGCGCAGGATGTCCGCGACCCGGTCGGCGGTGCTGGAACGCCCCAGCAGGGCGCGGTCGCCGGCCAGGACGGCCGGATCGAGCTCGGCTGCCATGTCACATCCCTCGTCTCGCGGCTCGCAGGGCCCCAGTCAATCGAAAACCCGGGAACGAGACAACAGGTTCCTTGTCGGATTGTTCAACGAGAATCTAGGGTGGCAACTGTGAAGGAATCCCTTCTGACCCCGCGGGCGGCCCGGACGATGTTCCGGGACGGCACCGCCCGGCCCACCACCGGCTGGTGCTCCGCCTACACGCAGGTCAACCTGATCGCCGTGCCCGCCGATTGGGCCCAGGACGTGGCCCTGTTCTGCCGGCGCAACCCCAAGCCCTGCCCGCTGCTCGACGTCACCGAGCCCGGCTCCCCGAGCACCGCGCTCGCCCCCGGCGCGGATCTGCGCACCGACCTCCCGCGCTACCGCGTCTGGGAGAACGGCGTGCCGGTCGAGGAGCCGCGCGATGTCGTCACCCACTGGCGCGACGACCTGGTCTCCTTCCTCATCGGCTGCAGCTTCACCTTCGAGACCGCGTTGCGCGGGGCCGGCGTGCCGCTGCGCCATGTCGACCAGGGGCGCAACGTCGCGATGTACCGCACCAACCGCTACTGCCGCCCCGCCGGCCGGCTGTGGGGCCCCGTCGTGGTGTCCATGCGGCCGGTCCCGGCGCGACTCGTCGGCACCGCGGTCCGGGTCAGCGCCCGGATGCCCGGCGTCCACGGCGGCCCCGTCCACATCGGCAGCCCGGCCGCCCTGGGCATCGCCGACCTGAACCGCCCCGACTACGGCGACCCCGTGCGCGCCGAACCCGGTGACGTGCCCGTCTTCTGGGCCTGCGGCGTCACGCCGCAGGCTGCGCTGATGGCCTCGCGCCCGCCGTTCGCGATCACCCACGCGCCGGGGTACATGTTCATCACCGACATACCGGACATCGACCAGCAGGCCGCCTGAGGGGGCGGCGCCCGTACGGTTGCGAGGAGAAGCGAGGAGAGCAGCACCGCCCATGACACCCACCGTGATCGACCTCAACGCGGACCTCGGCGAGGGCTTCGGACGCTGGTCCCTGACCGACGACGAGGCCATGCTCTCCGTGGTGACCAGCGCCAACGTCGCCTGCGGATTCCACGCGGGCGACCCGTCCATCATGCGCCGCGTGTGCGACCGCGCCGCTGCCGCCGGCGTCCGGATCGGCGCCCAGGTCTCCTACCGGGACCTGGCCGGGTTCGGGCGCCGGGCGATGGAGGTGCCGCCGGAGGAGCTGGCCGACGAGGTCAGCTACCAGATCGGCGCGCTGGAGGTGTTCGCGCGCGCCGCGGGCACGGGTGTCGCGTACGTCAAACCGCACGGCGCCCTCTACAACCGCGTGGTCGCCGACGCCGGACAGGCCCTCGCGGTCGCCCGGGGCACCCGGCTCGCCGGTCACGCGCTTCCCGTGCTGTGCCTGCCGGGCTCCGCCCTTCATCAGGCGGCGGCGGAACTCGGGCTGCCCACGGTCGCGGAGGCCTTCGCGGACCGCGCCTACACCGCGGAGGGCACCCTCGTACCGCGCCGTACGCCCGGTGCGGTCGTCACCGACCCCGCGCATGTCGTCCGGCAGGCCGTCGCCCTGGCCCGGGACGGCCAGGTCACGGCGATCACCGGGGAGACCGTCACGGTCCGCGCCCGGTCCCTGTGCCTGCACGGGGACACCCCGGGGGCCGTCGGCCTCGCCCGCCGGGTCCGGGACGCCCTCGGTGAGGCGGGCCTCGGGCTGGAGGCCTTCGCATGAGGTTCCTCCCGGTCGGCGAGGACGCGCTCCTGCTCGACCTCGACTCCGCCGAGCAGGCCCAGGCCTGGCACGCCGAACTCCTGCGCCGCCGCGACGAGGGCGCCCTCCCGCCGGTCCGCGAGATCGTGCCGGGGGACCGTACCGTTCTGCTGGCCGGCGTGCCCGATCTCCCCTCCGTGCGCGCCGCGTTGCGCGACCTGCCGGTGCCGCCCCTGCGGGCGGACAGCGGACCCCTGGTGGACATCCCCGTCCGTTACGACGGCGAGGACCTCGGCGTGGTCGCCGAGGCCTGGGAGGTGTCCCGGGACGAGGTCGTGCGCCTGCACTCCGCCACCGAACACCGCGTCGCCTTCTGCGGGTTCGCGCCCGGCTTCGCGTACATGACCGGCATGGACGAGCGCCACGTCGTCCCCCGGCGGGCCGAGCCGCGCACCGCCGTCCCCGCCGGTTCCGTCGCGCTCGCCGGCCACTACACCGGCATCTATCCTCGGGCGTCGCCCGGCGGCTGGCAGGTGATCGGCACGACGGACGCCCGGCTGTGGGACCTCGACCGGGAGCCCGCGGCGCTGCTCGTACCGGGGACACGGGTGCGCTTCACCCCCGTCCGCGACGCGGAGGCGGACGCGTGAGCCACGGCACCCTCGAGGTCGTCCGTGCCGGAGCCCTCACCACCGTGCAGGACCTCGGGCGGTACGGGCACGCCGCGCTCGGCGTGGCCCGCTCCGGGGCCCTGGACCGGCCCGCGCACGAGCTGGCCAACCGCCTGGCGGGCAACCCCGCCGGGGCGGCCACCCTGGAGACCACGCTCACAGGGGTCGCCGTCCGGGCCGGCCGCGCCCTCACCGCCGTGGTCACCGGCGCCCCCGCGGCCGTCCGGCTGGACGGCCGCCCTGCGGCATGGGCCGAGCCCGTGCACGTCCCGGCCGGCGCGGTCCTCGACATCGGCCCCGCCGCGAGCGGCGTGCGCAGCTACCTCGCCGTCGCCGGGGGCGTCGCCGTCCCGGAGGTGCTGGGCAGCCGCTCGACCGACCTGCTGTCGGGGCTCGGCCCCGCGCCGCTCCAGGACGGCGACGTGCTGCCGCTCGGCGAGCCCGCCGGGCCGCCCGTCCACACCGACCTGCCGCCCTGGCAGGGCCCGCCGGGCGAACTGGTGCTGCCGGTCCTCCCCGGCCCGCGCGACGACTGGTTCACACCCGGCGCCCTGCGCACCCTCACCGCGGGCCACTACGCCGTCTCGCCGCGCAGCAACCGCATCGCGCTGCGGATGAGGGGCCCCGCGCTGGAGCGGGCGGTGCGGCGCGAACTGCCCAGCGAGGGCATGGTCGTCGGCGCGGTCCAGGTACCGCCGGACGGCAGGCCCGTGCTGTTCCTCGCCGACTCCCCGACCACCGGCGGCTACCCCGTGATCGGGGTCGTTTCCGAACGCCACCTGGCCGCCGCGGCCCAGGCCGTGCCCGGTCTGCCCGTGCGGTTCACCCTCGTACGCTGATCACGCGGAGTAGAGCGTCCCGATGTTGTCGTGGAGCTGGGTGGCCAGGGGCGGTGCGGCGTAGGTGTCGGTCATGACCTCGATGTAGCAGCCGGTACCGGCCTTGCCCGCCGCGTCCATGGCCCCGTCGAGCTCGGCGAGGGTGGAGACCCGGGCGGTGAACCAGTCGTCGCAGCCCAGGGCCTTCGGCAGCTCCGAGTACCGCCAGCCGGCGAGGTCGTTGTAGGCCACGTCCGGGTTCTTGCAGAGAAGGCGCTCGATCAGGTAGCCGTGGTTGTTCAGGACGAACACCACCGGGCGCAGGCCGTAGCGTCCGAACTGGCTGATCTCCTGCGCGGTGAGCTGGTGGGAGCCCTCGCCGGTGATCAGCACGACGCGCCGGTCGCCCGCGGCGGCGACGGCCGCGCCGACCGCCGCGGGGGTGGCCCAGCCGATCGAGCCCCACAGGGTCTGGTTCTGGAAGGTGGCGCCCTGGGGCAGCCGGGCGAAGGCCATGCCCATGGAGACGGTTCCGGTCTCCGCGACGAGGATGTCGTCGGGCCTCAGGAAGCTCTCCCACCGGGGGTAGAGGCTCTCCGCGGTGATCGAGTCGCCGCCCTTGCCGCCCGCCGGGGACATGCGGGTCACCTCGGCCGACGGGTGCGACCACTGCTTGCGGGAGAGCTTCCGGGCGAGGGCCCCGAGGAGGTCCTTCATCTCCACGCTCTGGTAGGTCATGCCGTCGACACTGACGTGGTGGTGGCGGATGTCGATGGTGCGGCCGGGGTCGAGGTTGGCTGTGAACGCGCCGCTGTTGAAGTCGTGCATCAGCGCGCCGACCAGGACGACGACGTCCGCGTCCTCGACGAAGCGGCGGACGCTCTCGTTCATCAGCTTTCCGTCGTACATGCCGGCGTACGAGGGCTGGTCCTCGTCCAGGACGCCCTTGTCGGCCATCATGGTGGCGAAGGGCAGTCCGGTGGCGTCGAGGAACTGCTGGAGATCCTCGCCGAGACCGGAGCGGGTGGTGAGGATGCCGGGCAGGACGCAGGCGCTGCCGGCCCGGTCGAGCATGTCGGCGATGGCGTTGACGGCGGCGTCCACCTGCGCGGGGTCACTGGCGGGTGCCGGAATCGGCTGGGCGGTGCCGACCACGGGCATCTCCGCGAGGTCGGCGGGGAACGCCATGTAGACCGGGCGGCGGTGGTAGAGCGCCGCAGCGATCAGGCGCTCGGTCTCGGCCGCCGCGTTCTGCGGCGTCATGACGGCGCTCGCACATACCACGGAGTCGGACATCTTCTGGAAGAGGTCGAACTCGCCGTTGCCCAGGGTGTGGTGGACCATCGAGTGGTGCGCCTGGACGGGCATTTTGGGCATCCCGACCAGGTGGAACAACGGGAGGTGCTCGGTGTAGGCGCCGGCGATCCCGTTGATCGCGCTGAGCTCACCGGGGCCATAGGTGCTGCACACCGCACCGACGCCGTGCACGCGGGCGTAACCGTCCGCCGCATAGGCGGCGTTGAGCTCGTTGCAGCTGCCGATCCACTGGATCTCCGGGTGCTGGGCGATGGCGTCGTTGACAGGGAACGCGTAGTCGCCGGGGACACCGAAGACGTGACGCACGCCGATGTCGCGCAGCCGGTTCAGGACGTGCTGGATCACGGTGGTGGACATGGTGAGGTCTCTTTCCTTCTGGCGCCGCCCCAGGACAGTGACGGCACGGCGGAACGGCACGGAGAGTCACGCCCGCGTGACGTAAAGGACAAACCTCGCCTTATTCTCCCGGCTCCGGCGGGACCCGCAACCGAGACGGCGGCGCCCGCCCGCGGCGGCGGCCCCGTGCGCGCGTCCACGCCGCCCGGTGCGGGAGCGCGACGATCGGACCGCGCGGTCCTATGCTGGGCCCATCCGGAAGGGGGAGAGCGCCATGCGCGACACGGACCCCGGGCTCTTCGGGCCCGCCTCGGTGACCTGGCAGATCCACGGGGACCCCATGATGTGGGTCGCCGGAGTCAGGGCACTGTATCTGCAGGCTCTGCACCCCCGGGCCGTGCGGGGCGTCACGCAGAACTCCGACTTCCGCACCGACGCCTGGGGCCGGCTGCTGCGGACGGCGGACTTCGTCGGCACCATCACCTACGGGACGACCCTGGAGGCCGAGCGGGCCGGCGCGCGGGTGCGCGGCATCCACCGCAGGCTCAGCGCGCAGGACCCGGACAGCGGCGCGCGGTTCGGGGTCGACGACCCGGAACTCCTGCTGTGGGTGCACTGCGCGGAGATCGACTCCTATCTGTCCGTGGCCCGCGGCTCCGGCTACCGGCTGACCGACGCGCAGGCCGACGCCTACGTCGACGAACAGCGCGAGGCGGCGCGCCTGGTGGGCCTGGACCCGGCGGGCGTGCCGGCGGACACCGCCGAGCTGTCGGCGTACTTCGAGAAGATCCGCCCCGAACTGGCGCTCACCCCCGAGGCCCTGGAGGTCCACGCCTTCCTGCGCAGGCCGCCCGTGCCGACGGCGCTGCTGCCGGTGCGCGAGGCCGTGTGGGCGCAGGCCGCCGCCCTGGCGTACGCCGCGCTGCCGCCCTTCGCCCACGAACTGTACGGACGGCCCGCGCCGTCGGTGCCCGTGACGCTGCGGCGGCTGCGCGCCACGGGGCGCGTGCTGCGGGCGGTCCCGTCGTACCTGCGCTGGCAGTTGCCGCCCGGCCACATCCTGAAGGCGGTGGGCCGGCTGGGCCCGGGGACGCACCCGTCGGCGTACCGGCTGCGCGAACGGGCACGCGCCGGGATCTGACCCTGCTCCGCGCACGGGCGACGTGCCCCTCGGGGATATGCCCTTCGGCCGCCCGCGCGGCCATACTGGGGGAGGGGAGAACCGGGGAACGACGGGGGCGGCGCGCGGCATGAAGGCGGTACACGAGGGCGACACCCTGCTGCAGGGACGGTATCGGCTGCTGGAACGCATCGGCCGGGGCGGCATGGGCGAGGTCTGGCGGGCCGAGGACGAGGCGCTGGGGCGGGAGGTCGCCGTCAAGTGCCTGAAGCAGCTCAGCCCGGCGATGGACCCGTCGATGGGCCGGGTCCTGCAGGAGCGGTTCCGGCGCGAGGCCCGGGTCGCGGCGGCGCTGCCGCACCGGGGGATCACCGTCGTGCACGACTTCGGCGAGTACGAGGGCGTGCTCTTCCTCGTCATGGAACTGCTGGAGGGGCGGGACCTGCGGCGGCTGCTGGAGGACAACGGCGGCGAGCCGCTGCCCGTGGCGGACGTCACCGACATCGCCGCGCAGATCACCGACGCCCTCGCCTACACGCACGCGCGGGGCATCGTGCACCGCGACCTGAAGCCCGCCAACGTCGTGCGGCTCGCCGACGGCGCCGTCAAGATCTGCGACTTCGGCATCGCCCGGCTCGGCCACGACATCGGCTTCACCTCCCGGCTGACCGGGACCGGCATCGCCATGGGCACCCCGCACTACATGTCGCCGGAGCAGATCGGCGCCGACGAGGCGATCGACCACCGCAGCGACCTGTACTCGCTCGGCTGCGTGCTCTACGAACTGGCCACCGGAGCACCGCCGTTCGACTTCGACGACGCCTGGGCCGTCCTCGTCGGCCACCGCGACACCCCGCCCGTGCCGCCGCGTGAGCGCCGCGGCGACATCCCGGCCGGGCTGGACCGCCTCATCCTCGACCTGCTCGCCAAGGATCCCGCGCACCGCCCGCAGAGCGCGGCCGACGTCGCCGGGCGGCTGGCGCCGCTGCGGGTCGCCGCCGTCGCCGTCCCCGACGCCGCCCCGGCGGCCCCGGGGGACCTGCCGTCATGGGCCCGGCGGGCCCGGTTGCGGCCGGGCC
>NZ_JARAWX010000027.1:0-109494 GCF_033793585.1 Streptomyces sp. MI02-7b
GTCCACCGCATCACGATCCGTCGTCAGATCCCCCGCGAAGTGACGATCACCCGTGGCATCAGGCACGTACTTCACCGCTACAACGATCCTCAAGCTCACGCGTGCTCTCCTACTTCTGCGTCGGGTACGTCAACTGCCCAGTGAAAGGCAGCATAGGCGCCGTGGACGGCCGCTCCCCGCCGGGACGCTGCGGCGCTCCGGCAGAAATATTACTCGCCAGTACAGTCCGCTGCTTCCCCGTGCGCAAGGACGGTGAACTGTGACGTTCCCGACGTGGCCGGGCGGCTCCGCACCGGTATTCAGTGGCGCAGCGCGTTGAATCGTCCCTGGTGGTAGAGGAGTGGGCGGGCGGGGCCATCCGGGGCGCCGGCGACGGCCTGCGCGATGACGACCCGGTGGTCGCCGGCGGGTATGCGGGCCACCACGCGGGCGACGAGCCAGGCCGAGACGTCCTCCAGCAGGGGAACGCCGTAGGGACCGGGGCCCCAGGCCGTGGGCGGGGCGAAGCGGTCGGCGCCGCTGCGGGCGAAGGTTGCCGCGAGGTCCTCCTGGTGCTCGCCGAGGATGTGGATGCCGACGTACGCGACGTCGGCGACCGTCGGCCAGGTCGAACCCGTGGTGCTGATGCCGAACGACACCATCGGGGGTTCGGCGGAGACGGAGGTGAGCGAGGTGGCGGTGAAGCCGACGGGGCGCGCGCCCGGTGCGGTGATGACGGCGACGCCGGCTGCGTGGCGGCGGAAGACCGAGCGGAAGGCCGTGGTGTCGAAGGCGTCGGACACAGGCGCCGCGGAGGAGGCGGACGGCGGGAATCCCGCATCGGCGGCGGATCCGAGGAAAGCGGCGCCGGCCGGGTAGGGCGCCGCGGGCAACTGGGTGGGAGCGGGGCTCGCCGGGGTGCCGAAGTCAGGGGACATGGTCATGGAGTTGTCCTCTTGGTGCTGTCGAGCCGGAGGCCTACGGACTTCTGGACGCTCAGCGGCAATGACAGCGGGCGCTCGCGTGCCGACCGAGGTCGACGTCGAAGCGGGCGAAAAGAAGCAGGTCTCGCGACATAACGTCAGACTGACGATCAGGACGCCGCGCCGTCAAGGGCGCCTGGGCGGGCGGGACCGGCCTCATACCGCCGCGCCGAGGGCCGCGATGACGTCGGCCTTGCGGGGCTGCCCCGCCGCGCGCCGGACGATCGCGCCGTCCGCGTCGAGCACCAGGACGGTGGGGGTCTTCAGGATGCCGAGCCGCCGGACCAGGTCGAGGTGCGCCTCCGCGTCGATCTCGACGTGCGCGACGCCGTCGACCATCCGGACCACGTCCTCCAAGGTGCGGCGCGTCGCGCGGCAGGGGGCGCAGAACGCGCTGGAGAACTGGACGAGCGTGGCCCGCTCGCCGAGCTCCGCGCCGATCTCACCGGCCGTCAGCAGTTCGGCCGTGTCCTTGTCCCGCACACGTATCCTTCCGTCGCGCCGCCGGTGCACCAGTCCGAAGACCGCCGCCGCGGCGAGCACCGCGACGCATACCGCCACTCCGGTCATGTCCGCCCTCCCGGCGATTGCAGCGTTCACAGGACTGCCATCATTCCCGGGGTTCCGACCGGGCCGGCGTCCGGAATCATGACTGCCATGAGCACTCACGCCATTGATGCCCGAGGACCGCGCTTCGCCGCAAGCCTGACGACGGTCGTGCTGGCCGTCGTCCTCATCACCGGCAGCGGCTGGCTGCTCGCCGTCCAGGCGCTCGTATTCGCGGTGGGCGCCGCGGTGGGGGTGCAGCACTCACCCTATGGGCTGCTGTTCCGCACGGTGGTGCGCCCCCGGCTGGGCCCTCCGACCGAAACCGAGGACCCGGCGCCCCCGCGCTTCGCGCAGGCAGTGGGGCTGGTGTTCGCGCTGATCGGGCTGGTCGGCTGGTTCGCGGGCCCGCAGTGGCTGGGGCTGGCGGCGACCGGCTGCGCGCTGGCGGCGGCGTTCCTCAACGCGGTGTTCGCCTACTGCCTCGGCTGCGAAATGTACCTGCTGATGCGTCGTACGACCGGGTGACGTGATGAGAATCTCGCCCGGGGACGGGCACGCGGGATGACACGGCACCCGTTTACGGTGCACGATCAGCCCGCGGTCGCAAACCTACGGCCGCGTAACTTCCACCGGGGGCCAGCCCCTACGAAGAAGGGGCCCCACGCATGGCCGAACTCGTCTACCCACCCGTCATCGGCTTCGCCCGCACGATGTTCCGGGTGCAGGGTCTGCGCTTCGACATCTCCGGCACGGAGCACGTGCCGCGGAGCGGCGGCGCGCTGCTCGTCAGCAACCACATCGGCTACCTGGACTTCGTCTTCGCGGGTCTCACGGTGCTCCCGGCCAAGCGCCTGGTGCGCTTCATGGCCAAGGAGTCGGTGTTCCGGCACAAGGTGTCCGGGCCGCTGATGCGGGCGATGAAGCACATCCCGGTGGACCGCTCGGAGGGCATGCACGCGTACAAGCACGCCCTGTCCGCGCTGCGCTCCGGTGAGATCATCGGCGTCTTCCCCGAAGCCACGATCTCGCAGTCCTTCACGCTCAAGTCCTTCAAGTCCGGTGCGGCGCGCCTGGCGATGGAGGCCGGGGTGCCGCTGCTGCCGGTCGCCCTGTGGGGCACCCAGCGCATGTGGACCAAGGGGCAGCCGCGCCAGCTCGGCCGCAACCGCTTCCCGATCTCGATCCGCGTCGGCGAGCAGATGCAGGCCGGCGAGAACGAGAAGCCGGGAGCGCTGACCCGCCGTCTGCGCCTGCGCGTACAGGAGTTGCTGGAGGACGCGCAGCGCGCGTACACCGGCCGCCCGTCCGGTCCGGACGACCACTGGTGGCTGCCCGCGCATCTCGGCGGCTCGGCACCCACCCCGGAGGACGTCGCCGCCCAGGAGCGGTCCGCCACGGACAGCTGACGGCACGCGCCCGCGTGTCGGCGTCCCGACATCCGCTCACAGTTCGGTGGGCAGCAGCTGCCACAGGTGGGCCCGGTCGGCCGCGGTCCGCAGGGCACGGAGCACGGCCCGCGGCGGCCCGGGGTAGAGGCCCGGGTAGTCGCACTCGCCCCGTTCCGGCCGCGGCACCCAGGCGAGCCGTTCCTCCCGGAGCGAGAAACGGGCGTCGACCCCGGGCTTGTTGCCGCGCGGGTCCTGTCGGGCCCAGCGGTCATGGCCGGCGAGCCGGAGCGCGATGAGGCCGTGCACGAGCGGGTTGCTCCCGTCGTCGTCGGTGAGCCGCTGGTAGCACAGGCCCGCCGGGATGCCCTCGGCCCGCAGCAGCGCGACGAGGGCATGGGACTTGGCGTGGCAGATGCCGGTGCGCCGGTCCAGGACGTCGGACGCGCGCCAAGTGACGCGCGGGTCCCCGGAGTCGGCGGAGTGCGGGATGGTGTCCCGCACGAAGACGTAGGCGGCCCGGGCATAGTCATGCGGAGTCGGGGCCGCCGCTCGCAGCCGGGCGGCGGTCTCACGCACCAACGGGTGGCCGTGGTCGATCACCTCGTCAGCCGCGAGGTAATCGGCCGACGCGGCGCTCTGGGGTACCGGCTCCATGTGACGGATACTAGGAAGAAGCGAGCTACTTCCGCAATTGATTTTCCTGTAACGGTATATCTATGCAGTCCGAGAGGTGGCTGTGGTGGACCGTGGAGGAAGACGCGCCACGAACACGACCGTCGTGGCGGTGCTGGCCGCACTGGCCGTGCTGGTCGCGGGCCTGCTCTTCGCGCGCAACGGCGGCGCGGACCGCACGTCGAACGCGCCGCGCCCCAGCACGCCCCCGGCGGCCGCGCCGTCCGTGTCGCCCGCACCGTCGGCATCACCCCTGGGTGAGCGTTCACCGTTCACCGGGCTGCCCCAGGACCGGCCGCGTCCGGTGCTCGCCGTGAAGATCGACAACGTCGGCCCGGCCCGGCCGCAGACCGGGATCGACCGGGCCGACCTGGTCTACGTGGAGCAGGTCGAGGCGGGGCTCACCCGGATCCTCGCGGTGTTCTCCTCGTCCCCCTCCCATCTGCCGGACCGTGTCGGCCCGGTGCGCAGCGCCCGCGAGTCGGACCTGGAGCTGCTGCGCCAGTTCGGCCGGCCCGCGCTCGCCTTCTCGGGCGCGCAGACCAGGCTGCTGCCGGTGATCGCGGCCGCGCCCCTGTACGACGTCTCCCCCGGGCGCGCGGGCGGGGGCTACACACGGGACGGTTCCCGTCCGGCGCCGCACAATCTGTACGCCTCGCCGGCACGCCTGCTGGCCGCCGCCCCGGACGCCTCGGCGAGCCGTGACATCGGCTTCCGCTTCGGCCCCGCACCCTCCGGGGGCACCGCCGCGGCCACTCGCACCGTCCGTTTCCCGTCCGCCTCGGTCGGCCTGCGCTGGTCGGCCGAACAGCGGCGCTGGCTGGTCTCGTTCGACGGCAGGCCGGCCACCGCGACCGGCTCCGGGCGGCTCGGCGCGCCGACGGTGGTCATCCAGTACGTGACCGTGCGCGCCTCGCGGTACCACGACCGGTGGGGCAGCATCTCGCCGTACAGCGAGACCGTCGGCTCGGGCGAGGCGGAGGTGCTGCGCGACGGCGCGGCCTACCGGGCGCACTGGTCGCGCCCGGACGCGAGCAGGGGAACGCGGTTCACCACCGCGCAGGGGGCTCCGATGACCTTCGCGCCCGGCCAGGTGTGGATCGTGCTGGCGCCGCGGCCCGCGTAGGGCTCAGGCGATCGCGCCGCCGGTGGCCGCCGACGGGCCGGTGGTGCCGCGGGCGGCAAGGGCCGAGGCGAGGTCGCCGTGCACGGCGAAGACCCCGGTGGTGCGGGTCAGCCGTAACAGCCGCAGCACGGGAGGATGGTCGGCGACGAGGCCGAAACGCCCGCCGCGCTCCAGGGTGCGCCGGCGCGCGCGGATCAGCACCGACAGGCCGCTGCAGTCGAGGAAGCTGAGCCCCCGCAGGTCCACCACCACCTCGGGCTGCGGCCCGGCGCATGCCTCGTCCAGTCGTGCGCCGGCGCTCTCACCGGCATACAGATCGAGCTCCCCCGACAGCTCCATCACGGTGGTCCCGCCCACCACCCACTGCCGTACCCCGAAGTCGTGCTCGTTGTCGATCAAAGCCGGCCCCCCGACTCCCGCACCCTGCTGGGCCCCAGACGCTCCGGCGTACGCCGCGCGCATTTCAGCGCGCCGCGCACACCCCCGTGGGTCCGGAATACCCCCCAGCGGTACCCGGAGTCAACACATCGGGACTAACCCGGCAGGACGACGAGTTCGCGGGCTGTCTGGTTGAGTCGCTCCCCGCCGTCGGCGGTGCACACCGCGATGTCCTCGATGCGGGCGCCGAAGCGGCCGGGCAGGTAGATCCCGGGCTCGATGGAGAAGGCCATGCCGGGCTCCAGCGGCCGGGTGCTGCCCGCCACGATGTACGGCTCCTCGTGCGTCTCCAGGCCGATGCCGTGCCCGGTGCGGTGGATGAAGTGCTCCCCGTACCCGGCCGCGGCGATGATGTCCCGCCCCACCGCGTCCAGTTGCTCCGCCGTGACGCCCGGGCGCACGGCCAGCGTCTGGGCGTGCTGGGCGCTGAGCAGCACCTCGTACATCTCCCGGAACTCCGCGGGGGGCTCGCCCACGGAGTAGGTGCGGGTGGAGTCGGAGCAGTAGCCCTCCTGCGTGGTGCCGCCGATGTCGACCACGACGGGGTCGCCGGTGCGGATGACGCGGTCGGAGACCTCGTGGTGCGGGCTCGCCCCGTTGGGTCCGGACGCCACGATGACGAAGTCGACCGTGGTGTGGCCCGCTTCGAGCACCGCCTCGGCGATGTCGCGGGCGGCCTCCCGCTCGGTGCGCCCCGCGGTGACCCACTCGCCGATGCGCCGGTGCACCCGGTCGATGGCGGCGGCGGCCCGGCGCAGCGCGTCGATCTCGGCGGGGGTCTTGCGCATGCGCAGCTCGCGCAGCACCTCCCCGGCCAGGCTCTGCTCGGCGTCGGGCAGCGCCGCGCGCAGGGCGAGCACCTTCTCCGCCCACATGTGGTTGTCGACGGCGACACGGCCGCCGCCCCCCGTGCGGGGCAGACGGCGGGCGACGAGTGCGTACGGGTCCTCGGTCTCGGCCCAGCCGACGATCTCGACGCCGAGCCCGCCGAGCGGCGAGATCTCCGCTCCCGGCTTCTCCAGTTCGGGCACGACGAGGAAGGGCTCGCCGAGCACCGGCAGCACGAGGCAGACCAGGCGCTCGGTGAGGTGGGCGTGGTAGCCGGTCAGGTAGCGCAGATCGGGTCCGGGGGACACGAGGAGCGCGTCGAGTCCGGCGTCGGCTGCGGCCTTGCGGGCCAGATCGAGGCGTTCGGCCGGATAGAGGGCTGCCGAGGGGGCACCACGGCCGGGGGCAAGGGGGGTGTCGGTCACGACTCTCACCGTAGACGCCGCCGGCGCCCACCGCAGGCCGCCCGCGTCGACGCAGGTCGTAGGCTTGCACCGATGGACGAGCACACCGCCCCCGATCCCCTCCCGGCACTCGCCGCCCTGCTGCGCTCGCTGCCGCCCTCGTGCGGAGCGGTGCGCCTGGTCGCGGTCGACGGGCACGCCGGCGCCGGGAAGACGACCTTCGCCGGCGCGCTGGCCCGGGCACTCGGCGGGGCGCCTGTGCTGCACCTGGACGATCTGGCCACCCACGACGAGTTGTTCGCCTGGACCGGCCGGCTCCGCGAGCAGGTGCTGGAGCCGCTGAGCCGGGGCGGGACGGCACGGCCCGCGAAGTACGACTGGGTGGCCCGGTCCTTCGGCCCACTGCTGGAGGTGCCCCCGGCGCCGGTCGTCCTGATCGAGGGCGTGGGCGCGGGACGGCGGGTGGTGCGGCCGTGGCTGGCGCGCACCCTGTGGCTGGACGTTCCCCGCGACACGGCCCGGGAGCGCGGCGAACGGCGGGACGGCCCCCAGCTCGCCGCGTTCTGGACCGGTTGGATGCGCGCGCAGGACGCCCATTTCGCCGCCGACCCCACCCGACCCTTCGCCGAACTGCTGGTGCGGCAGGTGCCGAATGGGTACGAGGTACGCGAAATGCCCAACGGAACGGCCCTGGCGCACACGGTCACTCACCCAGCGTGACGACTGATTGCCGGTGTGCCCACGCCTCAGTCGGGCCCCCGGACGGGGCTCCGGGGTGGCTTGACCAAGGGGCCGTACAGGACTTACGTTCTGAATGCGCGGTCCTGTACGACCGCCCCTCGACGCGAAGCCCCCGGTTGTTCCCCCGTGACCGGGGGCTTCGTTCTGCCCTGGACGGGTGATCCGACCCCGTACGGCAGCGATTTGCTCACCCAACGTCACGGCCCGCGTGGCTCTACGGCACACCCCGCCTGCACGGGTACCATGCGATCGGGGTGCGAGGAGATGCGTTCGCGGCACGCACCCTGTATCAACTCCCGCTCCGGGTCGTGTGGTTGGGGCGGTGGGCGACACCGGGGGGAACGGTTGGTGGGGACCTGATGGATTTCGGCACGGAACATCCCGGCTCCCCTGCCGATCTCGCCTGGGTGCGGGCGGTGGACGCCTACACCATGGGCGCGTACACCCAGGCCGAGGAGGAGTTCCGGGTCGCGGTGCGGCTGGACCCCGGCATGGCCGACGCCTGGCTCGGCCTGCACGCCCTGCGCGCGGACACCGCCACCGCCCTGCTGCAGATGTACCGGCACCGCGACCGCTTCGGCGAGCAGCGGCGGGCCCGCCGCCGCTCCATGAACTCCTGGTACTGGCTGGGCTGGTGGGTGCAGCCCGTCCTGGAGACCCGTCGCGACCTGCTGCTGGCCCACGCCTCGCACTGGCTCGACGGACGCCATATCGCGGAACTGGACCGGGCGTTGGCAGAGTGCCCACCGGTCGACACCGACCCGCACGTCCGCTTCCTGCACGCCTGCCGGGCCTACCTGGTCAAGGACTGGGACCAACTCGTCCGGCACACCGAGCCGTTGCTCGGCGACCCGGTCCTCGGCATCGAGGCGGGCCTGTTCGGCGGCATGGCCCGGGTGCGTCTGGAGCTGTACGGGCAGGCCGAACCGCTGCTGGTCACCGCCCTGATGCGGTGCCGCAGCGAGCAGCCGCAGCGCAAGGAACTGCGCTACTGGCTGGCGCGCGCCTACGAGGGCACCGGCCGCACCGCGGCCGCGCTGCCGCTGTACCGGGCCGTGCACCGCGTCGACCCCGGGTTCATGGACACCTCCGCCCGCCTCACCGCCATCGACGAGTCGGACGGCCTGGGCGACGAGGCCGTCGACTACGCCTCCGTCGCCATGCCGGGCTTCGGGCAGACCGCCCCCGAGGGACTGTCGCCCGATCCCGATCCCCTGGACGTGCGCGGGGGTGCGATGGGCGTCGCGGGGGGCGGTACGGGCGGCTCCGTGCTGGACGACCCGCTCGGCGGCGCCGGCCCGATCGACGACGACATCCGGGAGAAGGCGATCCTGCCGGTCTCCCCCATCGCGCCGCAGGTGCCGGTGATCGCGCCGGACCCGGTGCTGCTCGCCCAGGCGCTGGCCGAGCTGGACCGCATGGTGGGCCTCGAACCGGTGAAGCGCCAGGTCCGCGCACTGTCGGCGCAACTGCGCATGGCCCGGCTGCGGGCCGGCCAGGGACTGCCGGTGCAGCCCCCGAAGCGGCACTTCGTCTTCTCCGGACCGTCGGGCACCGGGAAGACCACCGTCGCACGCATCCTCGGCCGGGTCTTCTACGCCCTGGGACTGCTCGGCGGCGATCATCTGGTGGAGGCCCAACGAGCCGATCTCGTCGGGGAGTTCCTCGGCCAGACAGCGGTGAAGGCCAACGAGCTGATCGATTCCGCCCTCGGCGGGGTGCTGTTCGTGGACGAGGCGTACGCCCTGTCGAACTCCGGCTACAGCAAGGGCGACGCCTACGGCGACGAGGCACTGCAGGTGCTCCTCAAGCGCGCCGAGGACAACCGCGACCGGCTCGTGGTGATCCTGGCCGGCTACCCCGAGGGCATGGACCGTCTGCTCGCGGCCAACCCCGGGCTCGGTTCGCGCTTCACCACCCGCGTCGACTTCCCGAGTTACCGCCCGCAGGAGCTCACGAGCATCGGCGAGGTCCTGGCCGCCGACAACGGCGACCGCTGGGACGAGGAGGCGCTGGAGGAACTGCTGGCGATCAGCGGCCACGTCGTCGACCAGGGCTGGATCGACGAACTCGGCAACGGGCGCTTCCTGCGCACGCTCTACGAGAAGAGCTGCGCCTACCGGGATCTGCGGCTGTCCGGCTACGCGGGCCCGCCGTCGCGCGACGACTTGTCGACATTGCGGCTGCCCGATCTGATGCAGGCGTACGGCGAGGTCCTGTCGGGCCGCGGTCCCGGGCTGTCACCGCCGGAGCCCCTGGACTGACGGGCCGGGCGGCGCCGGGGGCCGGGGGGACCGCGAGGACCGTCGGGACCGCGCCGGCCCCGGGGCACGCTCGCGCGCCGCGCACGAAGAAGGGCCCGGGCGATCGTCGCCCGGGCCCTTCCGCGTCAGCTCGCCAGCGCCTGCGGCGCGTGAACGCTCTCCCGTTCGGGTGCCGGTTCCCGCTCGGGGGCCGTCTCCCGGTGAGCCGGGTCGCGCACCTCGCCCACCAGCATCTCCAGCACGTCCTCCAGGGCGACCAGCCCCAGCACCCGCCCGCCGGCGTCCGCGACCGCCGCGAGGTGCGACGCGGCGCGCCGCATCTGCGTCAGCGCGTCGTCCAGCGGCAGCTCGGCCCGCAGGGTGGCCATCGGCCGCCAGAGCCGGGAGGGCACCGGACGGTCGGGATCGTCCAGGTCGAGGACGTCCTTGACATGCAGGTAGCCGAGGTAGACCCCGTCCGGTCCGGCCACCGGGTAGCGGGAGTAGCCGGTACGGACGGTCAGTTCCTCGATCTCCGCGGAGGTGACCGTCGCGTCGACCGTGACCAGCTCCTCCGGCGCGAGCAGGACGTCGGTGACCGGGCGGCTGCCCAGTTCGAGCGCGTCCTCCAGGCGTTCCTGCGCGTCGTCGTCCAGGAGGCCGGCCTGCCGGGCGTCCTCGACGAGCGCGGTGAGCTCCTCGCTGGTGAAGACCGCGTCGATCTCGTCCTTGGGCTCGACCCGGAACAGCCGCAGGATGATCTTCGCGCTCCAGCCGAGCACCGCGATGACCGGCCTGAACAGCCGGGCGAAGCCGACCAGTCCGGGGCTCAGCCAGAGCGCGGTCTTCTCGGGCGCGGCCATGGCCAGGTTCTTCGGGACCATCTCGCCGATGACCAGGTGGAGGAAGACCACCACGGCCAGCGCGATGACGTAGCCCGCCGGGTGGACCAGGCCCTCCGGGAGGTGGACGGCCAGGAAGAGCGGTTCCAGCAGATGGGCCACGGTCGGCTCGGCGACCGCGCCCAGCGTCAGGGAGCACACCGTGATGCCGAACTGGGCGGCCGCCATCATCTGCGGCAGGTTCTCCAGGCCGTGCAGCACGGTTCTGGCCCGCCGGTGGGTTCCGGCCAAAGGCTCGATCTGGCTGCGCCGTACGGAGACCAGCGCGAACTCGGCGCCGACGAAGAAGCCGTTGCCCAGCACCAGCAGGGCGGCGAGGAACAGTTGCAGGAAGCTCATCGGTCCCGCTCCTGCCCCGCCTGCGGCTCGTCGAACCCGACGCGCACCAGGCGAACCCTTTCCGCACGGTGGTGCGCCACTTCGCGCACCCGCAGCTCCCAGCCGGGCAGCACTGCCGTGTCACCGGGTTCGGGGATGCGCTCCAGCAGGTCGGCGACGAGGCCGGCCACGGTCTCGTAGGGACCTTCGGGCGCCTCGAGCCCTATGCGCTCCAGCAGGTCGATGCGGCAGCCGCCGTCGGCGTCCCAGGCGGGCCTGCCGCCTTCGGCGGGGACCTGGGCCAGCTCCGGCAGGTCGGCCGAGTCGTGCTCGTCGCGGACCTCGCCGACGAGCTCCTCGACGATGTCCTCCAGGGTCACCACGCCGGCCGTGCCGCCGTACTCGTCGACCACGACGGCGATCGGCTGCTCGCGCCGCAGCCGCTCCAGCAGCGGCTGGACGGGCAGCGTCTCGGGGACGAGCAGCGGCGCCACCGTGATCCGCCCGACCGGGGTGCGGTCGCGCTCGTGGGCGGGGACGGCGAGGGCGTCCTTGAGGCTCGCCATGCCGACGATGTCGTCCAGCCGCTCCCGGTAGACCGGGAAGCGGGACAGCCCGGTGGCCCGGGTCAGGTTGAGCACGTCGGCGGCGGTGGCGGTGTCCTGCAGGGCGCTGACCCGCACGCGCGGGGTCATCACGTTCTCCGTCGTCAGGTCGCCGAGCGAGATGGTGCGGACGAACAGGTCCGCGGTGTCCTGCTCGATCACGCCGGCCTGAGCGGAGTGCCGGGCGAGCGAGACCAGCTCGGTCGGGGTGCGGGCGGAGGCGAGCTCCTCGGCCGGTTCCACGCCGAGGGCGCGCACCAGGCGGTTGGCCGCGGTGTTGAGCAGTTCGATCACCGGGCGGAAGGCGGCGGAGAAGACCCGCTGCGGTCCGGCCACGAAACGTGCCACCTGCAGCGGGCGGGAGACCGCCCAGTTCTTGGGGACCAGCTCGCCGACGACCATCTGGACGGCCGACGCGAGGATCATGCCGATGACCACGGCGATGGCGGGCGCCGCCCCGGAGGGGACGCCGGTCGCGGTGAGCGGTCCGGACAGCAGGTCGGCCAGAGCGGGCTCGGCGAGCATGCCCACGACCAGCGAGGTGATCGTGATGCCGAGCTGGGTGCCGGAGAGCTGGAAGGAGAGCTTGCGCAGCGACTCGACGACGCTGCGTGCCCGACGATCACCCGCGGCGGCCGCACGTTCGGCGGCCGGTCGCTCCACGGTCACCAGGCCGAATTCGGCGGCGACGAAGAAGCCGTTCGCGAGGATCAGGACAAAGGCCGCCCCGAGGAGCAGCAACGAGGTGTTCATGCCGCCGCTCCGGGATGTCGGTGCGGAGGGGCGGCGCAGGTACTACCGGACGGTCCGTCCATCGTGGCTTGGGTGTCACTCCTCGGGTCGTTGCGGAGGTTCCAGAGTAATGAAGAAACGGGGCGCGGCGGCAGGTCTACCGTCCCGCGATCCTGCCCGAGCCGTGGACCTCGGCGAGAGCACGCAGTCCCCGCGCGTCGCGCAGTGCGCGGGCGCGGCCGATACCGGGCTGAATGCCCATGGCGGCCAGGCTTGTTCCGTCCGCCAGGTCGAGGAAGACCCAGGGATCGCCGGGGCGCAGGTTCACCCGGATCACCTGCGCCCATTCCAGGCGGCGCCGGGTGGTGAGATTGACCACGGTGACGCCGTCCCGGTCGGCGACGACCTTGGGCCGGCTGAGCAGCACGAGGACCGCGGCGATGAGCACTCCGGTGAGGACCATCCAGAGGCGGTCCGTGGTGTGCCAGGGGCGGGCCCCGTCGGCGGGCAGCATGACGGCGATCGCGACGAAGGCCGCGAGCAGCCCGACACCGAGGGTCAGCAGCACCGCGCGGGTACGCGTGGGCCGGAAGGTGACGGGCAGCTCGGGGAGGTCCGCGGGCACGGCGGGAGCGGCGGGCGGGGTCGGATGGGCGGGGATCACAGGCGGCAGGCGTGGATGCCGGTGGTGAGGATCGCCCGGGCACCCAGGTCGTAGAGCTCGTCCATGATCCGCTGGGCGTCCTTGCTGGGGACCATGGCGCGCACGGCGACCCAGCCCTCGTGGTGCAGCGGGGAGACGGTGGGCGACTCCAGGCCGGGCGTCAGGGCGATGGCCCGCTCGACGTGCTCGACCCGGATGTCGTAGTCCATCATCACGTAGCGGCGGGCCACCAGGACGCCCTGGAGGCGGCGCAGGAACTGCCGCACCTTCGGTTCGGCGGTCTCGTCGGTCTCCCCGGTTCGGCGGATGACGACGGCCTCGGAGTCGAGGATGGGCTCGCCGATGACCTCCAGGCCCGCGTTCCGCAGCGAGGTGCCGGTCTCCACCACGTCGGCGATGACCTGCGCGACACCGAGCTGGATGGCGGTCTCGACGGCGCCGTCCAGCCGGACGACGGAGGCGTCGACCGAGTGGTCGGCCAGGTGCCGCTGGACGACCGTCGGGTAGGAGGTGGCGATCGTCAGGCCCCCGAACTCCTTCACGTCCGTCACCGTGCCCGGCACGGTGGCGTAGCGGAAGGTGGAACGGGCGAAGCCGAGCTGCAGGATCTCCTCGGCGCCTGCGGCGGAGTCCAGCAGCAGGTCACGGCCGGTGATGCCGATGTCGAGGCGGCCGGAGCCGACGTACACGGCGATGTCGCGCGGGCGCAGGTAGAAGAACTCGACGTCGTTCTCGCCGTCGACGAGGACGAGTTCCTTGGTGTCCTTGCGCTGCCGGTAGCCGGCCTCATGCAGCATCGCCGACGCAGGTCCGGACAGTGAACCCTTGTTGGGAACGGCGATGCGAAGCATGGGAGCGATCCTTTGCGGCTCGGTCGTACGGCGGGAGGGGACGTCGTGTGTCGGGCTGTCGGGCTGTCGGGCTGTCGGGCTGTCAGGAACAGCAACGGGGCGTGCGCAGGGTGGCGCTGCTCACAGATGAGCGTATACGTCGTCGAGGCCGATGCCCCGGGCGACCATCATCACCTGCAGGTGGTACAGCAGCTGGGAGATCTCCTCCGCGGTGCGGTCGGCGCCCTCGTACTCGGCGGCCATCCACACCTCGGCGGCTTCCTCCACCACCTTCTTGCCGATCGCATGCACGCCCTTGCCGACCAGTTCGGCGGTGCGGGACGTGCTGGGGTCGCCGGTGGCGGCCTTCTGCTGGAGCTCGGTGAAGAGCTCCTCGAATGTCTTCTTGGCCATGGTGGTCCCACCCTACGCGGAAGAGCCCCTACCTCACCGCCACGGCTCGGACACCGAACGCAGGATGGTCGCGGTGGCGACCGCGGCGGTGACCGCCTCGTGCCCCTTGTCCTCGTTGGAACCGGGCAGGCCCGCCCGGTCCAGCGCCTGGTCCTCGGTGTCGCACGTCAGTACGCCGAAGCCGATGGGCACTCCGGTGTCGACCGAGACCTGCGTCAGCCCCTGGGTGACGCCTTGGCAGACGTACTCGAAGTGCGGAGTGCCGCCGCGGATCACGACGCCGAGCGCGACGATCGCGTCGTAGCCGCGGTCGGCCATCGCCTTCGCGGCGACCGGCAGTTCGAAACTGCCGGGCACTCGCAGCAGGGTGGGCTCGTCGATGCCCAGGTCGCTCAGCGCGCGCACGGCGCCGTCGACCAGCCCGTCCATCACCTGCTCGTGCCACTGGGCCGCGATCACGGCCACACGCAGGTCGCCGCAGTTCTTCACGGACAGTTCGGGGGCGCCCTTACCGCTCACGTGCTTGTTCTCCTTGTTCGTCGGTGGTTCGGTGGTTCGGTGGTGCTGTGCCGGGTGTCGCTCTACGGGACCGGACTACTGGTTGTGGTAGCCGGCGCTCGGGGCCGGGTCGAGCCACGGCAGGTCGTGGCCCATCCGGTCCCGCTTGGTGCGCAGGTAGCGCAGGTTGTGCTCGCCGGCCGCGATCGGCATGGCCACCCGTTCGGTGACCTTCAGGCCATGGCGCGTCAGTGCGTCGGTCTTGTCGGGGTTGTTGGTCATCAGGCGCACGGAGACCACGCCGAGGTCGACGAGCATCGCGGCGGCGGCGCCGTAGTCGCGGGCGTCGGCGGGCAGGCCGAGCTCCAGGTTGGCGTCGAGGGTGTCGCGGCCGCGCTCCTGGAGTTCGTACGCGCGCAGCTTGGACAGCAGCCCGATGCCGCGGCCTTCGTGCCCGCGGAGGTAGACCACGACGCCGCGGCCCTCGGTCGCCACTCGTTCGAGTGAGGCCTGGAGCTGCGGGCCGCAGTCGCACCGCTGGGAGCCGAACACGTCGCCGGTCAGGCACTCGGAGTGGACACGGGCCAGCACGTCCTCCCCGTCGCCGATCTCGCCCGCCACGAGCGCGATGTGCTCGATCCCGTCGGCGGTGTCACGGTAGCCGTAGGCCCGGAAGTCACCGTGGGCGGTGGGCAGGCGGGTCTCCGCCTCGCGGCGGACGGTGGGCTCGGCGGAGCGTCGGTGGTCGATGAGATCCTCGATCGAGATGATGGCAAGACCGTGCTTGCGGGCGAACGTCATCAGGTCGGGAAGACGGGCCATGGTGCCGTCCTCGTTGGCGATCTCCACGATCGCCGCGGCGGGGCGCAGACCGGCCAGCCGGGCCAGGTCGACACCGGCCTCGGTGTGGCCGTTGCGGGTGAGCACACCGCCGGCGCGGGCGCGCAGCGGGAAGACATGGCCGGGCCGGACGAAGTCCCCGGGCACGGTGCCTCCCGTGGCGAGCAGCCGGATGGTGGTCGCCCGGTCGGCGGCCGAGATGCCGGTGGTGACGCCGTGTGCGGCGCTCGCGTCGACGGAGACGGTGAAAGCGGTCTTCATGGACTCGGTGTTGGAGGCCACCATCTGCGGCAGCTCCAGCCGGTCCAGGTCGGACTCCTCCATCGGCACGCAGATCAGACCGCGGCACTCGGACATCATGAAGGCGACGATCTCGGGCGTGGCCTTCTCGGCCGCGATGACGAGGTCGCCCTCGTTCTCGCGGTCCTCGTCGTCGACGACGACGACCGGGCGGCCCGCCGCGATGTCGGCGATGGCGCGCTCGACGGTGTCCAGGACGATCGGCTCGTCCTTCACCTCGTACAGGCCGTGCAGTGCGGTGCTCATGCTGCTGCCGCTCCTTCCAGGGCAGGCGCCTTGGGGCGCGGGACGCGGGTCTGCTGCCACCAGGCGTGCATGCCGGCGATCACCAGGACGAAGTAGAGGACGTAGACGAAGGCCGAGAACTTCAGGCCGCTGTTCCAGGCCAGCGGGACGCCGACGACGTCGACGGCGAGCCAGGCGAACCAGAACTCCACCCAGCCGCGGGCCATGGCGACCATCGCGGCGACGGTGCCGACGAAGATGTAGGCGTCGGGCCAGGGGTTCCAGGACAGCGAGGGGTAGAGGGTGAACAGCCCCACGACCCCGAGCAGTCCGACGACGGTTCCGCCGGCGAGCAGGCCGCGCTCCCGCCACGTGGCGAAGCGGATCGCGATCCCGCCGGACGCCCGGGCGCCGCGCCGCCACTGCGCCCAGCCCCACACGGCGACACCGATCACCAGGAGCTGCTTGCCGACGCCACCGGTGAGGTGGGCGGACCAGTTGGCCGCCACCAGGACGACCCCGGACAGCAGTTGGACGGGCCAGGCCCACACCGAGCGGCGCCAGCCGAACGCGAGTCCCGCCAGGCCCAGGCCGTTGCCCACCACGTCGGTCCACAGGAACTGCTGGCCGAACGCGGAGAACGCGGACCCGTTCAGGGTGTCCAGGGCGCTCATTGCCCCGCCGCCCTCGGTGCCGTGACCCGGTCTCCGTAGAGCCGCTCGACGTACTTGGCGATGACGTCGACCTCGAGGTTCACCGGGTCGCCGGACTGCTTGAAGCCCAGCGTGGTGAGACCGAGGGTGGTGGGGATGAGGCTGACCGTGAAGGAGTCGCTGCCGGCCTCGACCACCGTGAGGCTGATGCCGTCGACCGTGATGGAGCCCTTCTCGACCACGTAGCGGGACAGCTCCGCGGGCAGCGAGATCCGGACGATCTCCCAGTGCTCGGCGGGGACGCGCTCCACGATCGCGCCGGTGCCGTCCACGTGGCCCTGGACGAGGTGACCGCCGAGGCGGCCGCCGAGGGCCATGGGACGCTCCAGGTTGACCTTGCTGCCTCCGCGCAGTGCGCCGAGGCTGGACCGCTTGAGGGTCTCGGCCATGACGTCGGCGGTGAACTCCCCCTCGCCGGTCTCGACGACGGTGAGGCACACGCCGTTGACCGCGATGGAGTCACCGTGCTTGGCGCCCTCGGTGACGAGCGGGCCGCGCAGACGGAAACGGGAGGCGTCGCCCAGGTCCTCGATGGCGACGACGTCGCCCAGCTCTTCGACGATTCCGGTGAACACTCAGTTCTCCTCAATTCGGCTCGGGTATGCGGTAATACGCAGGTCGGGGCCGATGTGTTCGGTCTCGGCGACGTCGAGCCGCAACGCCTGCGAGATGGTCGTGATTCCCGCGTCGCCGAGAGCGGCCGCTCCGGCGCCGAGCAGGACGGGGGCGAGGTAGCCGACGACCTTGTCGATCGCCCCCGCGGCGAGGAAGGCGCCGGCCATCGTGGGGCCGCCCTCGAGGAGTACCGAACGGACGCCGCGGCCGTACAGCTCGCCGAGCAGCGCGTGCACGGCGATGCCGTTGCCGGTGCGCGGGAGCCGCACGACGTCGACGCCGGGCAGGTGGTCGGTGTCGGCGTCCTCGGCGACGGCGATCAGGGTGGGCGCGGCGTCGTCCAGGACGCGGGCGCCGGGCCGGATCTTGGCGTTGGTGTCGACCACGACGCGCAGCGGCTGCGTGAAGGAGCCCGCGACGCCGCGTACGGCCAGATGGGGGTCGTCGGCGCGCAGGGTGCCGGAACCGACGACGACGGCGTCGGCCTCGGCGCGCAGCCGGTGGACGTCGGCACGGGAGGCCGCGGAGGTGATCCAGCGGCTGGTGCCGTCGGCGGCGGCGATCCGGCCGTCGAGGGTGCTCGCGTACTTCCAGACCACGAAGGGGCGCCGTTCACGGGCGGCGGTGAGCCACACCTCGTTGCCCCGGGCGGCCTCGGCGGCCAGCAGGCCGCTCTCCACGTCGATCCCGGCGGCGGTCAGGGTGACGCCTCCCCCGGTGGCCGCGGGGGTGGGGTCGCCGACGGCGTAGACGACGCGGGAGACCCCGGCGGCGATCAGCGCCTGGGCGCAGGGGCCGGTACGGCCGGTGTGGTTGCACGGTTCCAGGGTGACGACGGCGGTGCCTCCGCGGGCGGCGTCCCCGGCCGCGCGGAGCGCGTGGACCTCCGCGTGCGGGCCTCCGGCCCGCTGGTGCCAGCCTTCTCCCACCACCTGTCCGCGGGCGTCGAGGATCACGGCGCCGACGACGGGGTTGGGGCTGGTGGAGCCCAGACCGCGGGCGGCGAGCTCCACGGCCCGGCGCATCGCGTCGACTTCACCTGGTGTGGCCACCGGGTCCTCCTGCCTCTTCGGGCACGGACTCCGGGGCTGCGCGGGAATCAGAGCGGACGTACGGATCCGGGAGACGCCGGAGTCGGAGGGGTGGCCGCGCCAGTCCGTATCGTCGTATCCGGGGATACGCACTCGCGCTGCCGCCGACGGCGGCGTACCGGTTCCTGCCCGCCGCGCACTGCCTCCCATCCGGACTTTAACCGTCGGTCCAGGAATCTCACCTGGTCAACCGGCCGCTGGATGCGGACGGGTCGCGGACTGTAACCGCCGGTTCGGAGTTTCACCGACCCCGGAGTGCGCTGAACGTCACTGGTACTGCACTCAGTCTGCCACGAACGATCGATGCGTATGCAATAGGTTTCCTGTGGGGTCTCTCACAGGCGAGTGCTCCGCACCCATTGACGCCACTGGTCTAGTCCTCTTAGTCTGCCGCCAACGCCCTTGCCCGGCAGGCTCTTCCGGAGGTCCGACGTGCCCCCACGCACCCGCGCCGCCACCGCCGGGCCCCAGGGCGGTGCTTTCCCCGCACGCCAACTCCGCCCCAACCGCTGACACATCCCCCCACAAACGCCCGGCGGCGGTAGAACGCCTCCCCCGCCGTCGGGCCGGACCTCAGACGTCCGGCGTGAACAGCGCGTCCTGCGCGGCGTCCATCGCCGACAGCAGGGCGCCGCGGAGCACGGCACTGCCCGCGACCGTCCCCGCCCGCACCTCCGTCGGCAGCGGGGACATCCGCGCGAGCCGCTCGGCGACCCGTACGGACAGGTCCCCCGCGCCGGCCCGGCCGACCTCCCCGCCCAGCACGACGCAGCCCGGGTCGAGCACCGCGCACACCGCCGCCGCCCCTATCGCCACCCGGTCCGCCAGCGCGTCGAGGAACAGCTCGCCCCGCTTGCCGCCCGCCCGCGCCCGCGTGACCACCGCCTCCGCCGCCAGGGCGTCGTCCTCGTCCCCCGGGACCGGCAGCCCGTGCGCACGGGCCAGCGCGCACACGGCCGCGCTCCCCGCGAGCGAGTGGAACCCGCCCCCGCACCCGCTCGCCGTGGGCAGCTCGAACGTCCCCGGAACCGGCAGGAAGCCGATCTCGCCGGTACCGCCCGAGGCGCCGCGGCGCAGCACACCGCCCAGCACCACCGCGGCGCCGACGCCGTGGCCGAGCCACAGCAGCACGAACGTCTCCCGGTCGCGGACCGAGCCGAGGCGCTGCTCGGCGACGGCGGCGAGATTGACCTCGTTCTCCAGCAGCACCGGCACATCGAGCCGCTTGCGCAACTCGGCTACCAGGGCGGAGTGCCAGGCCGGCAGCTGACCGGTGGCGCGCAGCTCGCCGGTGGCCGGGTCGACCAGGCCCGGGGCGCCGACCGCGATCGTGTGCAGCGCCGCCGCGCCCGCGCGGCGCGCGGTGCGCTCCAGCAGGGCGACCGAACGGGAGACCGTCCGCTTGGGGTCGCCCAGCGGGTCGACGGGCAGCACGGTGCTGCCGATCGTGACGCCCAGCAGGTCGGCGACCTCGATGGCGACGCTGTGCGTACGCACGTCGAACGCGGCCAGGTGGGCCCGGTCGGCCACGATGCCGTACAACCGCGCGTTGGGGCCGCGGCGGTCGGCGCCGGTCTCCCCCACCACCGCCACCAGGCCCGCCTCCTGCAGCCGTTCGACGAGGTCGGCGACGCTCGGGCGGGACAGCCCCGTCAGCTCCTTCAACTGGGACGCGGTCAACGGGCCCTGCGCCTGCAGCAGTTCGAGCGCCAGCCGGTCGTTGATCGCGCGGGCCGTGCGGGGGGACGCGGTACGGCCCACGGGCGGGCGGAGGGCACTCATGACGGGGATCCTTCCAGAAGCCCCGGCTCGGTGGCCGGGAGTGGCTGCATTCCGGCTATCTTTCAGGAAGCCTGCCTGTTAATTTACAGGGGCTGCACCTTGGGGCGGGACACTGGGAGGGATCACCCATGGCGACGACCACGACGAGGAAGACCGAGCCGCGGCTGCGACGTGCCCACCTGGCCGTCGCCGCCATCTTCGCCGTGCACGGAGCGGTCACCGGCAGCTTCGCCACCCGGATCCCCTGGATCCAGGAGCACGCGGACCTCAGCGCGGGACAGCTCGGCTTCGCCCTCGTCTTCGCCGCCCTCGGCGCGTCCGCGGCCATGCCGCTGGCGGCGCGCATCGCGCACGTCCTCGGCATGCGCGCGGCGCTGCGCGTCCTGGTCACCCTGTGGTGCGCCTCCCTCGCGCTGCCGGCCCTGTCCCCCGGCCTGCCCTGGCTGTGCGGGGCGATGTTCGTCTACGGGGCCTCCGCGGGCATGGCGGACGTGGTCATGAACGCCCAGGGGGTCGAGGTCGAGGAACGCCTCGGCCGGTCGATCATGTCCGGCCTGCACGGCATGTGGAGCGCCGGCGCGCTGCTCGGCTCCCTCGTCGGCGTCGTCGCGGCCCACGCGGAGATCGACGCGCGCGTCCACCTCGCGACCGCCGCCGCCGTACTCGTCGCGGTCGGGCTGCTGGTCTGCGGCGGCGTCCTGGACCTGCGGCCCGCCCAGCACGACGAGGCCCCCGCCCGCTTCGCGCTGCCTCCGCGCTCCGCCCTGGTCATCGGCGCGATCGGCTTCTGCGCGGTCTTCGCGGAGGGCGCCAGCATGGACTGGAGCGCGGTCTACCTGCGCGACATCACCGGCGCCTCGCCCGGCGTCGCCGCCGCCTCCTACACCGCCTTCGCCTGCACCATGGCCGTCTCCCGGCTCCTCGGCGACCTCGTCGTACGCCGCTTCGGGCCGGTCCGCACGGTACGCGTCGGCGGCGTCCTCGCCACCGCGGGCGGTGTCCTGGTGGCCACCGCGGCCAACCAGATCGCGGCCATCGCCGGCTTCGCCCTCCTCGGCGTCGGCATCGCCGTCGTCGTGCCGCTGTGCTTCGCCGCGGCCGGGCGCAGCGGGCCCAACCCGAGCCAGGCCATCGCGGGCGTCGCCACCGTCACGTACACCTCCGGGCTCGTCGCCCCCGCCGCCATCGGCTCCATCGCGCAGGCCAGCTCCCTCCAGGCCTCGTTCGGCCTGGTCACCCTGCTGGCCGTCGGGCTCACCCTCGGCGCGGGCGTCCTGCGGGCCGCCGGCACGTCGGCGGCCGAACGCACCGACAATCCCGTCGCGGCGGCCGCGCCGCACGTCTAGCCTGCCCCGCATGCGGATCTTCCTGGAGACGGAGCGGCTGCGCCTGCGGCACTTCACCGACAGCGACGCGGACGCCGACCACCTCATCGGCCTCGACAGCGACCCCGAGGTCATGCGCTACCTCGGGCGCCCGACCCCCGCCGACGTCATCCGGCACGAGGTGCTGCCGCGCTTCGCGCGCTCCCAGGTCTGGGCCGCCGAGGAGCGCCCCACCGGGCACTTCGTCGGCTGGTTCGCCCTCACCCCGCGCGACGGCGGCCCCGCGGACGACCTCGAACTCGGTTACCGGCTGCGGCGCACCGCGTGGGGCCGCGGCTACGCCACGGAGGGCGCTCGCGCGCTGGTCGCGAAGGCCTTCACGGACCTGGGGGCGGGGCGCGTGTACGCGGAGACCATGTTCGTCAACGCGCGGTCGCGGCGCGTCATGGAGAACGCGGGGCTCTCGTTCGTGCGGGTCTTTCACGAGCAGTGGGGGGAGCCGTTGCCGGGGGCCGAGCACGGCGAGGTCGAGTACGCCCTCCTCCGGGCGGACTGGTCCGTCCCGTAGGTTCTTTTCCCCCGCCCTCCCGCCCGTGTGCCCGGCACGGTCTGGGCGCCCCGACGCGCGTTTCGTGGGGTGCCGGGTGCGGGGCCTCCGGGGCTGGCCATTCTGGACAGCACATTTAGGTGCCTCGGGCGCTCTCAACTGATCACCCCGGGTCGTGCACCCAAATATGCTCCACAGTCCAGAACATCCACCCTCCCCCAGCCTCCGGCCGGGGGTGCCCCCAACTCCCCCGCCCCCTCGTAAGTTGTCGCGCCTGATCCCCGGTGGGGGGTAGAAGCGGCACCGTGCTCGGGCCACCGTTGGCGCAGCGCCGTCCAAGGGCGCAGCCGTCACTGCCCACACACCGGGGGGATTCAGGCAACCGGGGTCACCCGGACCGCCCCCCACACCCCCACCGGGGATCAGGCGCATGGGCGGGGGAGGTGGGGGCACCCCCGGCCGGAGGCTGGGGGAGGGTGGATGTTCTGGACGCTGCGGGATATTTGTGCGCACCATCCGGGCAGGGACGGGATGAGCAAGTGCGGGAAACGCGCGTAAATATCCCAGTCCAGGACGTGCAGCCCCGGAGGCCCCGCACCCGGCCCCCACGAAACGCGCGCCGGGGTGACCTGACTTCACAGGGCTGGGGGCACCCCCGGCCGAAGGTTGGGGGAGGGAGGGCGGGCGGGGAAAAAAACGCACCCGTTCCGGGGACCGGACCCGCGCCGTGCCACGCCCCCACCACCCCGCACTGCAACGCTGACCGCATGACGACGGCACAGCGGGCCGCACCCGCACCCGTGGAGCAGGTGGTGGCGCGGATGCGGGCGGTGGGCGCGGGGCTGCCGCCCCGCGACGGCGTCGCGGTGTTCAACCGCGTCTATCTGTCGGTCACCGAGGAACTGTCCCGCCGGCTGGCCGCCGGCGCGTTCGGCGATCCCCCGGCCGCCGCCGAGCTGGCCGCCCGCTTCGCCGGCCGCTACCTGACCGCGGTCGAGGGCGGCCCGGACGGCCGCACCGTGCCGGCCTGCTGGCGGCCGCTGCTGCTGCTGCGCGGGCATCCGGGCGTGCGCCCGGTGCAGTTCGCGCTCGCGGGCATCAACGCCCACGTGGGGCACGATCTCGCGCTGTCGGTGGTGGACACCTGCGCGGCGCTGGGACGCGAGCCCGCCTCGCTGGAGGGGGACTTCGACCGGGTCGGGGATCTGCTGACGGCGGTCGAGGAGCGGGTCCGCGAGGAGCTGATGCCGGGCCCCGACCTGCTGGACCTCGCCGATCCGCTGACGCATCTGGCCGGTTCGTGGAGCCTGGACCGCGCGCGGGACGCGGCGTGGGCCGCGTCCCGCGTGCTGTGGTCGCTGCGCGGTCTGCCGGAGGTGTACGAGGAGTTCACCGAGAAGCTCGACGCGGGCGTCGGGCTCGTCGGGCGCTTCCTGCTGACCCCGTTGGACCGCTGAGGGCGGGCTGTGCTCAGTCCTCGTCGAGCACGACCGGCGCGATCTCGTCGTAGCGGTCGCCGGGGCCCGGGTTGGTCTCGTCGGTGGCGCCGCCGAACTGGTGCATGACGCCCCACACGGCGTTGAGCGCGGTCTGCACGGCGCCCTCGGCCCAGCCCGCCGTCCAGGAGATGTCGTCGCCGGCGAGGAAGATGCCGCGCTTGTCCTCGGGCAGCGTGTCCTGCATGAAGTGCGTGAACAGGCGCCGCTGGTAGCGGTAGTGGCCGGGCAGGTTGGCCTTGAACGCGCCCATGAAGTAGGGCTCGTTCTCCCAGGAGACGGTCACCGGGTTGCCGATGACGTGCCGGCGGATGTCGACCTTCGGGTAGATCTCGCGGAGCGACTTGAGCATGACCTCCATGCGCTCGGACGCGCTCAGCGGCAGCCACTTGAGGCTGTCGTCGCACCAGGTGTACGACAGGCAGATCACGGCCGGCCGGTCCGGGCCGTTGTCCAGCAGGTAGGTGCCGCGGGTCATACGGTCCGTGAGCGTCATGCTCATCACGTCACGGCCGGTCTCCTCGTCCTTGTCGAGCCAGAACGGCCGGTCCACGGGGACGAACAGCTTGCTGGACTCCATGTAGTGCGTGCGCTCGATCGCCGTCCAGTGGTCGATCGGGAAGAGCGAGTCGTCGCAGTCGATCTTGCTGAGCAGCATCCAGCTCTGCGCGGTGAAGATCGCCGCCTGGTAGGTGCGGATGGCGCCGTCGGCGTCGGTGACCGTGATGCGGTTGCCGGCGGTGCGGTGCAGGCGGGTGACGGCCGGCCGCGGGGTGCCGCCGTGCAGCGACTTCAGCGAGGTGCCGTAGGGCCAGTGCACGATCTTCTCGGGCTCGCGCTCCCACAGGCGCACCGGGAGCTGCTGGCTGCCGCCGACGATGCCGCGGTGGTGGTCGTCGGCCTCGGTGTAGACGACGCGCAGGATCTCCAGGATGGAGTTGGGGAAGTCGGTGTCCCAGCCGCCGGTGCCGAAGCCGACCTGACCGAAGATCTCGCGGTGGCGGAAGGACGTGAAGGCCTCGGAGTCGCACAGGAAGCCGTAGAAGGTCTGGTTGTCGAGCTTCTCGACCAGCTTCGACCAGATCTCGCGGATGCGGGGGACGTCGCGCTCGCGCATGGCGCGGTTCATGTCGCTGAAGTCCGCGCCCTCCTCCAGGCAGGTGTTCCAGGCGTGCGCGACGTCCCGGTAGACCTGCGGCAGGTCCTCGACGCTCTCGGCGTAGTGCGACTCGCCCTTGAGGTCGACGACGGTCGACGGGGTCTCGGGGGCGAGCGGGTTGGGGAAGGGCCTGGTCTCCAGCCCCACCAGGTCGATGTAGTGCTGCAGCGCCGTGGACGACGGCGGGAAGCGCATCGCGCCCATCTCCGCGGTCAGGCTCTCGTCGCAGCCCTCGAAGCCGACGGTGCGCAGCCGGCCGCCGATTCGGTCGGCCTCGTAGACGACGGGCTTGAGGCCCATCTTCATCAGTTCGTACGCGGCGACGATGCCGGACAGGCCGCCGCCGATGACCGCGACCTCGGTGCCGTGGGCGGTCGCCGGTATGGAGCCGAGGCCCGCCGGGTCGGCCAGGAAGTCGTCGTACGCGAAGGGGAAGTCCGGGCCGAACATGGTGATGGGCGGGGCCGACGGCACCTCGGGGTGCTGCTCGTCGTGGACCGCGGTGGGCACCGTGGACGTCATGGGGTGGCTCTCCTGGCAGTGGAACGGGGGCGGGGGCGCGAGGGGTGGGGTTCAGCCCAGCGAGCGGTAGAGCTCGGGGCGGCGGTCGGCGAGGTAGGGCGTCTCCTCGCGGACGGCGCGCAGGACGGCGGGGTCGGCGTCGGCGACGACCAGTTCCTCCGTGGTGCCGGCCCGGGCGCGGACCGCGCCGTCGGGGCCGGCGAGGCAGCTGAGCCCGGCGAAGTCGAACTCGCCCTCGGGCCCGCAGCGGTTGGCGTAGGCCACGTGCAGCTGGCTCTCGTAGGCGCGGGCCGGCACGAGGGTCTGGGGGACGAACTCGTACGGCCGCATGAGCGCGGTCGGCACGGCCAGCAGTTCGGTGCCGGCCAGGGCGTGCGCCCGCACCATCTCCGGGAACTCGACGTCGTAGCAGATCAGGATGCCGATCCGGGTGCCGTCGAGCTCGGCCTGGACGACGGCCTCGTCGCCGGGGGTGAACCAGGCGCGCTCGAAGTCGCCGAAGAGATGGGTCTTGCGGTAGTTGGCGAGGCGTTCGCCGTCCGGGCCGATCAGCTGGGCGGCGTTGAAGACGTCGTCGCCGTCGCGCTCGGGGTATCCGTAGACGATGCCGAGGCCGTACGCGGCGGCGATGCGCGCGATGCGTCCGGCCGTGGGGCCGTCGGAGGCCTCGGCGAGGGCCGGGACCGCCTCGCCGAGGGCGTAGCCGGTCGCGAACATCTCGGAGGTGACCAGCAGCCGGGCCCCCGCCGCGGCGGCCCTGCGCACGGCCGCGTCGAGCGCGGCCACGCTGTCGTCGACGGACGAGGGGACGCCGCTCGGGCCTTGGTACAGCGCGGTGCGCAGCGGCGCCATGGAGCCTCTTTCGCCTGGTGGGAAGCCGGTTCGGGTCTGTCTCGACGGTACGATTCCGGCCACGGCGGCGACAAGACGCGTCCATTGCGCACCAACCGTCGATTCGTTGCGCGCGGAGCGGTCTTTCCGGTGATTCGTTGCGTGGGCGCCGACTACGCCGGCGAGCCAGAGGTGTAGCGCCGCAGGAGCGGCGAGAGCACCAGGACCGATTTGGTGCGCTCCACGAAGGGCTCACCCGCGATCCGCTCCAGGACGCGTTCGAAGTGGCGCACGTCGGAGGCGTAGATCTGGACGACGGCGTCCGCCTCCCCCGTGACGGTCGAGGCGGAGGCCACCTCCGGGTACTTCGACAGGCCGCGCCGGATGTCCTCCGGCGAGGTGTTGTGGCGGCAGTAGAGCTCGACGAAGGCCTCGGTCTCCCAGCCCAGCGCCGAGGGCTCGACCCGGACCGTGAAGCCCGTGATGGCGCCCTCCGCCAGCAGGCGGTCGACCCGGCGCTTGACGGCCGGGGCGGAGAGGCCGACCACCGTGCCGATGTCGGCGTACGAGCGGCGGGCGTCCTCGGCGAGGGCGTGGACGATGCGTTCGTCGAGATCGTTCAGGCGCACGGGGGGTGGATCACTTCTCTTCGCGAGCGAGCTGGGAACGGCGCATGCCGTACGCGGGACAGACTACGAGCCCGGCCGCCGTCCCCCCGCCGAAGCGCTCCCGGCCGAGGCCTCGAATCGATCTCCGGAGCGACCCGGTGACAGGGCCGCGCCGAAGGCGCCCGGCGTGTCCGGGCGCCTCTGCCTCCGACCCCTCCCCCGCACGCCGGGGCGAACGGGGAGCGGTGGCAGGGGGGTCGGTCACTGCCAGCTGGCGTGCAGGGGCTTGCCCTCGGCGTAGCCGGCCGCGCTCTGGATTCCGACGACGGCCTTCTCGGCGAACTCGGCGAGGCTGGCGGCGCCCGCGTACGTGCAGGAGCTGCGGACGCCCGCGATGATCGAGTCGATCAGGTCCTCGACGCCGGGGCGGGCCGGGTCGAGGAACATCCGCGAGGTGGAGATGCCCTCCTCGAACAGCGCCTTGCGGGCCCGGTCGTAGGCGGAGTCCTCGCTGGTGCGGTTGGCCACGGCGCGGGCCGAGGCCATGCCGAAGCTCTCCTTGTAGACCCGCCCGTCGGCGGTCTGCTGGAGGTCGCCGGGCGACTCGTAGGTGCCCGCGAACCAGGAGCCGACCATGACGTTGGACGCGCCGGCGGCCAGCGCCATCGCCACGTCGCGCGGGTGGCGCACCCCGCCGTCGGCCCAGACGTGCTTGCCGTGCTTCGCGGCCTCGGCGGCGCACTCCATCACCGCGGAGAACTGCGGGCGGCCCACGCCGGTCATCATGCGCGTGGTGCACATCGCGCCGGGGCCCACACCGACCTTGACGATGTCGGCGCCCGCCTCGATCAGGTCGCGCACGCCCTCGGCGGAGACCACGTTGCCGGCCACGACCGGCACCTGCGGGTCCAGCGCCCGGACGGCCCTGACGGCCTGGAGCATCGTCTCCTGGTGGCCGTGCGCGGTGTCCACGACGAGGGTGTCGACGCCCGCGTCCAGCAGCAGCTTGGCCTTGCCCGCCACATCGCCGTTGATGCCGACGGCCGCGGCGATGCGCAGCCTGCCCCGCGCGTCGGTGGCGGGCGTGTAGAGGGTGGCGCGCAGGGCGCCCTTACGGGTGATGACGCCCGCCAGCCTGCCGTCCGCGCCGACGGCGGGGGCCAGCTTGCGGTTGGCCTCCTCCAGGCGGTTGAAGGCCTCGCGCGGGTCGATGTCCGCGGGCAGCAGCAGAAGGTCCTTGGACATGACCACGGACACCTGGGTGAAGCGGTCCACGCCGGTCAGGTCGTGCTCGGTGACGACACCGACCGGGCGGCCGTCCTCCACGACGACGGCGGCGCCGTGCGCGCGCTTGGGCAGCAGGGCCAGCGCGTCGGCGACGGTGGCGTGCCCTCCCAGGGAGATGGGCGTGTCGAGCACGAGGTGGCGCTGCTTGACCCAGCCGATCACCTCGGTGACCACGTCGATCGGGATGTCCTGCGGGATGACGACCAGGCCTCCCCGGCGGGCGACCGTCTCGGCCATGCGCCGGCCGGCGATCGCGGTCATGTTGGCGACCACCAGGGGGATGGTGGTGCCGGTGCCGTCGGGAGCGGAGAGGTCGACGCCCTGGCGCGAACCCACCGCGGAACGGCTGGGGACCATGAACACGTCGTCGTACGTCAGATCGTACGGAGGCTTTGCATCATTGAGGAAACGCACGTACTTGATTTTTGCACGGCTGGGGCGGCAACGGCCACGGACGAAAGTCCGGTGCTCAGGACGTTCTTTTGGGCTTTCCTCCAAAACCGTGGGGACAGCGGGCACCGTGGGACCACCGTGCCCGCCGCGGCACCGGCGGGGATCCTCCGCCGTTCGCGCCCCTGCATGGGCTCAGTGCGTACCGCCGTGCCGGCCCCGGATCCGGGAGGGCGGGAGCTCCTGCTCCGCCCACTCGAGCTTGCCCTCCGGCGTCAGCCGGGTCCCCCAGCGCCGGCCCAACCGGGCGACGAGGAACAGGGCGCGGCCCGACGGTGAGCGGGCCGCCGACGCCGCGCAGCGCGGGGTAGCGCCCGGCGGTGTTCTCGCTGCGCATGAAGTACGGCAGCAGGTCGTCGAAGCCCCAGCCCTCGGCTCCCAGGACCGGCCAGGCGCCGTAGCTTGACCGGTGCCCGCGCGCGAAGACCATGCGTTGATCGCGGAGCCGCCGCCCAGGAAGCGGCCGCGGGGCAGGAGGGCGGACGTGCCGGTGGCCGCCCGGGGGACGGTGGAATCGCCCCAGTTCGCCGGGCCCCGCACCAGGGACGGTCAGGCCGGCGGCGAGGTCATGGCCGCGGTGGGGCGGTGGCCTCCCGCCTCCGGCAGCAGCACGCGGACCCGGTCGTCCTCGGACATGCGCCCGGCGATCACGCTGCCGGCGGTACCGCCGCCCACCACGACGACGTCGTAGGTCTCGGTGTCGATCGCATGACGGATGCCGCCTTTCCTGGTGTTTCCGCTGCTATCACACGAAAGGTAACATTATTACCCAATCACGCTACGGTAGGTTCGATATCATTGAAACCATGGGAGAGGCGACAGCACAGGCGTCGGCGCCGGGAACGCGCGAACGGCTCCTGCGGGCCGCCGCTGACCTGCTGTCCCAGGGGGGCCGCGACGCGGTGTCGACCCGCGCCGTGAGCGCGGCGGCCGGGGTCCAGGCACCCACCCTCTACCGGGTGTTCGGCGACAAGGAGGGCCTGCTCGACGCCGTCGCCGAGTACGGCTTCCACGGCTACCTGGCGGAGAAGCAGGCGCTCGCCAGGACCGACGACCCCGTCGCCGACCTGCGGCGCTCCTGGGACCTGCACGTGGAGTTCGGACTGTCGATGCCGGCCTACTACCGGCTGATCTACGGGGACGCCCGCGCCGCGAAGGGCTCCGCCGCCCGCTCCGTGGAGCTGCTGCGCGACCTGGTCGCCCGGGTCGCGTCCGCCGGGCGGCTGCGCATGAGTGTGGAACGGGCGACCCGCCTCATGCACGCCAACGGGGTCGGGGTCGTGTTCACGCTCCTGGCCGACCCCCCGGAGGAGCGCGACCAGGGGCTGTCCGCACTCGCCCGCGACAGCGTGATGAGGGCGATCACGACCGACGGGGACGAGGGAAACCCGGCCGCGGGGCCCGCGACCGTGGCCGGCCGGGCCGGCGCGCTGCGCGATCCGGGCAGCCCCGCGCTGACGGCGGGTGAACGCGCGCTGCTGACCGAGTGGCTCGACCGCCTGGCCGACGCACCCGAGGGCACGCCGGGGGCGTGAACCGCCGATCGCCTACAGCCCGCCGGGGTCGGCGCGGTCCAGCGCCGGACGGGGCATGGGCACGGTCGACTCCAGCAGGAAGTCCGCCGCCGAGGTGTCGGTGACGATGCTGGTGACCAGACCGGAGCGGAGGACCGCGTCCACCGCGACCGCCTTGCGCCGGCCGCCGGCGATCGCCAGCACCTCCGGGATGCGGCGCAGCCGGTCCGCCTCGATGGTGATGCAGCGCTCCCCCAGGTCCCGCCCGACGAGGCGGCCCTCGGTGTCGAACAGGTGCGAGGACATCTCGGCGGCCACGCCCAGGGACGCGTAGTGCTCGCGCTCGTCGTCGGTGAGCGCGTCGTGCACCGTGGAGATGCCGGCCGCCCACGAGCCGATGGAGACGACGGCGACGGTGACCTTGTCGAAGTAGCTCATGGCGGCCGCGATACCGCTCTGGGCGCGCAGCGCGGCGGCCGTGGCCGGATCGGCCAGCACCATGGGGGCGTACATGGGGTGGGCCTCGCCCCCGGAGACGGCCGCGGCGGTACGCACCGCCTCGACCGACCCGCGGTCGGCGGTGCCCGCGTCGTACACGCCGGTCAACTGGACGACCGTGCAGGGCGGGAGCCGGTCGAGGGCGTTGGCCATGGTGATGATGGAGCGGCCCCAGGCGAGGCCCAGCACGTCGCCCTCACTGACCAGTTCACCGAGCAGCTGCGCGGCGACCGCGCCCAGGTTCTCCGGGTCGGGGCCGTCCGTCTCGTCGGCGGGGGATTCGACGACGACCGCGTGCCGCAGGCCGTACCGGGCGCGCAGGGCGTCGGAGCGTTCGGCGTCGAGCTCGGCGGGGACCCTGATCTCGATGCGCACCAGATCGCGTTCGAGGGCCGTCTCCAGGACCCGGGCCACCTTGAAGCGGCTCACACCGAACTCCTCGGCGATCTGGATCTTGGACTTCCCCTCCAAGTAGAAGCGGCGTGCCATCGCCGCGGCCTGGACCATCTCGCCGGGGCCCATGCGCACCCCTGTGCGGCCTGTGGTCACGTTCTCTCCCCAGTTGCCCATCTGATCGGCTCCGCGCTCATCCTCGCACGTACTGCCGGGTACCGGAGCACGCCGCCAAGGAGTGGTCAGTGGGCGCAGGCGGCCGCGGCCTGCTTGCGCAGCGCGCGCACGGCCTCGGCGGGATCCTCCGCGCCGTAGACCGCGGAACCGGCGACGAAGACGTCGGCGCCGGCCTCGGCGCAGCGCTCGATCGTGGACGCGGAGACGCCGCCGTCCACCTGGAGCCACAGCTCCAGGCCGTGCCGGTCGATCAGCTGCCGGGCCCGGCGGATCTTGGGCAGCATGATGTCGAGGAAGGCCTGGCCGCCGAAGCCCGGCTCCACCGTCATGATCAGCAGCATGTCGAGCTCGGGCAGCAGGTCCTCGTAGGGCTCGATCGGGGTGGCCGGCTTGAGCGCCATCGAGGCCCGGGCGCCCATGGCGCGGATCTCACGGGCGAGGCGCACGGGGGCGGCGGCGGCCTCGACGTGGAAGGTGACGGAGCCGGCGCCCGCCTCGACGTAGGCCGGCGCCCAGCGGTCCGGGTCCTCGATCATCAGGTGGCAGTCGAGCGGGGTCTCGGTCGCCTTGCGCAGCGACTCGACGACCGGCACACCGAGCGTGAGGTTGGGGACGAAGTGGTTGTCCATCACGTCGACATGGAGCCAGTCGGCTCCCTCGACCGCACGGGCTTCGTCGGCGAGCCGGGCGAAGTCGGCGGAGAGGATGCTGGGGTTGATCTGCACGGCCATGCCCCCAGTATGGCGGTGCGGACCCCCCGGCCGCGCATCCGGGCACGGCGCCTGTGGAAAACCCGGGGCCCGTCCGGCACGCTGCGCCCACGCGCGAGCCGCCGCCCGCCGGGTGTCAACACGACCGGCGCGACGGGCGGTTCGGGCCAGGGGTGGGCCGCGCCGGGCCCGGAACGGCGGTGACCGCCCGCGCAGGGATGCGGGCGGTCACGGACGGGACAGGACGTCCCCGGTCGGCCGGGCGGCGATGCGCCCGGGCCTCACGCGTTGGGACGCTTGCCGTGGTTGGCGCCCTTCTTCTTCCGGGCGCGCCTCTTGTTTCCTCGCTTGGACATGGTGCCCAATCCTCTCATCAAGGACATTTCAGCCGGGCCCAGTCTAGGAGCGGGGCACGCCGCAGGCGCGTTCCCCCCGCTCAGCCGGTGCGTCGCAGCAGCGCGAGGTACATCGCGTCCGTGCCGTGCAGGTGCGGCCACAGCTGGACGTCGGGACCGTCCCCGAGGTCCGCCACACCGGGCATCAGCGGCCGGGCGTCGACCCACTCGACGGCGACGGCGCCGGAGGCGCCCAGCACGTCCTCGACGACGGCCCGGGTCTCCGCCGGGTGCGGCGAGCAGGTGGCGTAGCCGACCACACCGCCGACGCGCACCGCGCGCAGCGCCGACTCCAGCAGCCCGCGCTGCAGCGGCGCGAAGCCCGCCAGGTCCTCGGCACGGCGCCGCCAGCGGGCCTCGGGCCTGCGGCGCAGCGCCCCCAGGCCCGTGCAGGGCACGTCGACCAGCACACGGTCGAAGGAGCCCGGCCGCCACGCGGGACGCGTGCCGTCGGCGACGATGACCTCATAGGGACCCGGGTTGCCGGCCAGCGTGCGAGCGACGAGGCGGGCACGGTGCGGCTGCTTCTCCGAGGCCACCAGGGCCGCCCCGCGCTGCGCCGCGAGCGCGGCCAGCAGCGCCGCCTTGCCGCCGGGGCCCGCGCAGCCGTCCAGCCACACCCGGTCCGGGCCGTCGCCGAGCGGTGCCGCGGCCAGGGCCGCGGCGACGAGTTGACTGCCCTCGTCCTGCACGCCGGCCCGGCCCTCGCGCACCGCCTCGACGGCCGCCGGGTCGCCGCCCTCGGCGAGACGGACCGCGTACGGCGACCAGCGGCCGGGCTCGGTGGCGTCCGGCGGCAGCGCGTCGGCCAATTCCTGCGGCGTGACGCGGCCCGGCCGGGCGACCAGCGTGACCTCGGGGCGCTCGTTGTCGGCCGCGAGCAGTTCCTCCATGCCGGCGCGGCCGCCGCCGAGGGCGTCCCAGAGGGCGGAGACGATCCACCGCGGGTGGGAGTGGACGACGGCGAGGTGGTCCTCGGGGTCCTCGTCGTAGGGCGGGGCGACCTCGTCCAGCCACGCGTCCAGGTCCTGCGCGGCGATGCGGCGCAGGACGGCGTTGACGAACTTCGCCCGCCCGTCGCCCAGCACGACCCGGGCCAGCTCGACGGTCGCGGAGACGGCGGCGTGCGTCGGGATGCGCGTGCCCAGCAGCTGGTGGGCGCCGAGGGAGAGCACGTCCAGCACCGGCGGGTCCACCTCGCGCAGCGGGCGGTCCACGCAGGCCGCGATCACGGCGTCGTAGGTGCCCCGGCGGCGGAGCGTTCCGTAGACCAGTTCGGTGGCCAGCGCGGCGTCCCGCCGGTCGAACTCCCTGCCCTTGCGCACCGCCTCGGCCTCGGCCTCGCGCAGCAGCGAGGGCAGGACGAGGTTGGCGTACGCGTCTCGCTCGTCGACGGCCCGCAGTGCCTCGAAGGCCAGGATGCGCACGGGGTCGCGCTGCGGCTTGCGGTAGGGCCGGCCGCCTTGCGGCGGCTCCCCCTGCGAGCGGCCCCGGCGGGCGGCGGGCTGGGATCGGCGGCGTGACGGTTCGCTCACGTGAAAGGTGCTCCGGAAGGGTCGGTGGTACGGCGGGGCGTCGTGCCCCGGTTCCGAGCGTACGTGGGACGCGCGCTCACGCGCCCAGCCGCTCCCCGGAGGGGACGCGGACGCCGCGCGCCCAGTCGGCGGCGGCCATCGGCTTCTTGCCCTGCGGGCGCACCTCGCCGAGCTCCACGGCATGGCTGCCGGTGCCGACGAGCACGGCCCGCTTGGTGACCTCCAGCTCGCCGGGCGCGAGACCGTCGTGCTCGGGCAGGAGGGTCACCGGGCCGATCTTCAGCCGTTCGCCGCCGAAGAGGGTCCAGGCGCCCGGGGCGGGGGTGCAGCCGCGGACCAGGCGGTCCACGCGCAGCGCGGGGGCCTTCCAGTCGATCCGGGCGTCCTCGACGGTGATCTTGGACGCCGTCGTGATCCCCTCCGCGGGCTGCGGGCGGGCGACCAGCGAGCCGTCCTCGATGCCGTCCATGGTGGCCGCCAGCAGCCTCGCCCCGCTGTGGGCGAGCCGGGTGAGCAGGTCGCCACTGGTGTCCCGGGGCCGCACGTCCTCGGTGACGACGCCGTAGACCGGCCCGGAGTCCAGGCCCTCCTCGATGAGGAAGGTGGAGGCGCCGGTGACCTCGTCGCCGGCCATCACCGCGTGCTGGACGGGCGCCGCGCCGCGCCAGGCGGGCAGCAGGGAGAAGTGCAGGTTGACCCACCCGTGGGCGGGCACGTCGAGGGCGACGCGCGGCAGCAGGGCTCCGTAGGCGACGACCGGGCAGCAGTCGGGCGCGATCTCGCGCAGCCGGGCCAGGAAGTCCTCGTCACGGGGCCGCGCGGGCTTGAGCACCTCGATCCCGGCCTCCTCGGCCCGCTGGGCCACCGGGCTGGCGACGAGCTTGCGCCCGCGGCCCGCGACGGCGTCGGGCCGCGTGACGACGGCGACGACCTCGTGCCGGCCGGAGGCGATCAGGGCGCCGAGGGCGGGAACGGCGACCTCGGGGGTGCCGGCGAAGACGAGCCTCATACGGGTGCGGTGCCTTTCTACAGAACGCGGCTCTACAGAGCGCGGCCGAAGGTGCTGTGCGGCGAGACGCGGACCTGGGGCTCGGGCTGCCCGGCCCACTCCGCCTCCCGTATCGCCTTCATGGCGGCCTTGCGCTGCTCCGGGTCGAGCCGGTCGATGAAGATGATCCCGTCGAGGTGGTCGGTCTCGTGCTGGATGCAGCGCGCGAGCAGCTGGGTGCCCTCGATGGTCACCGGGTCACCGTGCATGTTGAAGCCCCTGGCGACGACACCGTGGGCGCGCTTGGTGTCGAAGCGCAGGCCGGGCAGCGAGAGGCAGCCCTCGGGACCGTCCTGTTCCTCGTCGGTCAGGCTCAGGTCGGGGTTGACCAGGTGGCCCACCTCGCCGTCGACGTGATAGGTGAACACCCGCAGCGACACGCCGATCTGAGGGGCCGCCAGGCCCGCGCCCGGGGCGTCGCGCATGGTCTCCTCGAGGTCCTTGACGAGGGTGCGCAGTTCTTTGTCGAATACGGTCACCGGCTGCGCCTTCATGCGCAGCACAGGGTCGCCGAAGAGGCGGATCGGCTGGATGGACACGCGGCGGACTCCGTGGTGGACGACGGGTGGACAACTGCACCAGTCTATGGGCCGCCGGAGTGGGGGCGCGCACAGCTTCACGCGCCCCCTGGCGAGCGCGATGCGCCCCCGCTGCGTGACTCCCCGGGCGGCTGGCGCGTTGATGTCAAAGGAGATTGACCGACACGAGCCGGCTCGAGAGGCCAGTTGATGCCCGAACACGCAACTCACGACGCCCAGGCCAGGGCGAGCCTTCACCTGCTGGTGCGGGACATCGAGCGGGTCCGCCGACAGGTCGACGCGCTGCGCACCCTCACCACCCAGCTGGGCAATGTCTACCGCCCCCGGCGCAGCGGCCCGTCCGCCGGATTCGTCGTCTACGGCCGGGCGCCCGCCCCCACCGTACGACTCGCCCAGGAACTGCGGGACAGCGTCGAGACCCTGGTGACCGCGGCCGTGGAGTTCGACCGCTCCCTGGGCTTCTCGTGGGACGCCGTCGGCTCCGCGCTGGGCGTCACCAAGCAGGCCGTCCACCGTCGCTACGGCACCCGTCGTGCGACCACCGCCACCTCCGTGGAGGCACACGGCGAGCCCGCCTCCCCCGCACCGGCCGTCGCGGCGGTCCCCGCGCCCACCGTTCCCGCGGCCCGGACCATGCCCACACCCATGACCCGCGACGAGGGGCTTCCCGGCGCGGTCCCCGCCCCCCGTACCGGCTGACCCTCCCTCCTCCCTCAGACGCCCTCCCGCCCCGCCGCCCACCGCGCCTCACCGGCCGGACGCCGGGGCGGACGCGTCTGCGGACTCACTGCGCGGGCTCAGTCCGAGCGCGCGGGCGCCTCAGGGCGCAGGCCTCACCCGATGTCGGGCGGGTCGATGCGCACCCGCACCGGGTCGGCCTCCTTGCGGGCGATGCGGGCGGTCTGCGCGGCCTTGAGGGCGGCGGCGAGCGCCGCCCCGTTCCCCGGACGTACACGCAGCAGCACGCGGTCCCACCGCTCGCCGGGCGGGGTGTCCCCGCTGCGGCGCGGGCGCGCGGGGTCGACGACGGGCAACGGCACGGGCCCCAGGATGTCGGTGCCCTCCGGGAGGCGGACGGTCTCCAGCAGGTCGGCCACGGCAGCGGGACGCCCGCTCACCGAGGCCATCCGGGAGACCGGCGGGAAGCCGAGCTCGGCGCGTTCCGCCAGCTCCCGCACCGCATGGCCGACCGGGTCCCAGCGCACCAGGGCCTGCACCGGGCGGAGCGTGGGCTCCGCCATGACCACGACGGTGCCGCCCTCGCCGGCCGGGCGCACCAGCGCCGCGGCGTGGGCCCAGCGGCGCAGGGTCTCCTCCCCCGCGCGCAGGTCCGGACGGTTGAGCAGGGCCCAGCCGTCCAGGAGCAGCGCGGCCGCGTAACCCCCGTCGGCGACCGGCTCGGCTCCGGGCGTGGAGATCACCAGTGCGGGCGTCTCCGGCACCGAGGCCAGCACCCCGTCGCGGCCCGAGGTGCGGACGGGCACCTTGGCGAAGGCGCGGCCGAGTTCATCGGCGGTGCGGCGGACACCGACCACCTGGGCGCGCAGCCGGAAGCCGCCGCACTCCTTGCAGTGCCAGGCCGCCTCGGGCCGTCCGCACCAGCCGCAGTGCGGTGCGCTGCCGCCGTCGCCGAGCTGGAGCGGTCCGGCGCACTGCGCGCACCGCGCGGGTTCCCGGCAGCGCTCGCAGGCCAGCCGGGGCACATAGCCGCGCCGCGGCACCTGGACGAGCACCGGCCCCCGCTGGAGGGCGTCGCGGGTGACCTGCCATGCCACGCTCGGCAGGCGGGCAGCGCGCGCCGCGGCATCCCGCGCCTCGTCGCCCTCGCCGACGGTGCGCACCAGCGGTGCGGCGGCCCGGACCCGCTCGCGGGGCGCCGTGATGGGCAACGCCCACTGGCTGTCGATCAGTTGGGCACCCTCGACGGTGCAGGTGAGGCCGCCCAGCAGGAATCCGGCCGCTTCCTCGGTGGCTCGCAGCAGCAGGACGTCACGGGCGTGCGGCTGCGGCGCGTGCGGTTCGGCGTGGCTGGAGTCGCCGTCGTCCCACAGCACGGTCAGGCCGAGGTCCGCCACCGGGGCGAACATGGCGGCCCGGGTGCCCACGACGGCGCGTACGCTTCCACGGCTCACCGCGAGCCAGCGGCGGTAGCGCTCCTCGGGCCCGGCGTCCGCGGTGAGCAGCACATGGCGCCCGTCCCCGAGCAGCGCGGTCAGCGCGGTGTCGATCCGGGCGGCCGCGCGGCCGTCGGGGACGACCGTGAGCGCTCCGCGCCCGGAGGCCAGCGTCGCCGCCATGGCGCGGGCGACCTCCTCGGGCCAGGTCGGTCCCGGCAGGGCCGTCCACACCGCCCGCGGGGTGTCGCCGCGGGCGAGGGCCTGCAGGAAGGCGGGGCCGGTGGCGTACCGCCGCCACGTTCCGGGGTCCACCGGGGCGGGGGCCGGCAGCGGCTCTCGGGCCGGTTCGGCCTCGGCCTTCGCCCGCCGCGGTGGCACCGCGAGCTGGACGACGTCGGCGAGCGCTCCGGCATAGCGGTCGGCGACCGCCCGGCACAGCCGCAGCAGCTCGGGGGTCAGCACCTCCTCCGGCGACAGCACCTGGGCGAGCGGCGCGAGCGGCCCCCGGTAGTCGCTCTCGGCCAGCCGGTCGACGATGAAGCCGTCATGCAGCTCCCCGCCCTCACGGCGGCCCTTCACCACGCGCGCACCGAAGCGGACGCGCACCCGGACGCCCGGCCGCGCCTCGGCGTCCATCGCGGCGGGCACGGCGTAGTCGAAGTACTGGTCGAGGTGGAGCAGCCCCTTGTCGACCAGGACCCGGGCGACCGGCAGGCCGTCGGCCAGCGCGGCCCCCCGCCAGGTGCGCGGCTTGGCGCGGGGCTCCTTGGCCTTGCGCACCGTCTCCCGGATGAGCGCGAGCTGCTCTCCCCCCTGCGGCCCGTCCGCCGGGGGTGTCTCGTGGTGGTCCTCGCTGCTCACAGCCTCAGTGTTACCAGACCGCTCGGACAGCGTGCGCCCCTGCCGCCCGGCGGCGCTCACCAGCGGGAGGGAGCGGGAGGGGCAGCGACGGGGACGAGAAACGGGGACGAGAAGGGGACGGCTCCGGACCGTGCGGTCCGGGGCCGTCCCCGATGCCCTGTGCGACGCGGTGCTAGAGACCGACCGTCTCGCGCAGCGCCTCGACGCGGTCGGTGCGCTCCCAGGTGAAGTCGGGGAGGGCGCGGCCGAAGTGCCCGTACGCCGCGGTCTGGGCGTAGATCGGGCGGAGCAGGTCGAGGTCGCGGATGATCGCGGCCGGGCGCAGGTCGAAGACCTGGCTGATGGCCTGCTCGATCCGCTCGGGCTCCACGGTGTGGGTGCCGAAGGTCTCGACGAAGAGGCCGACCGGCTCGGCCTTGCCGATCGCGTACGCGACCTGGACCTCGCAGCGCGCTGCAAGGCCGGCGGCGACGACGTTCTTGGCGACCCAGCGCATCGCGTAGGCGGCGCTGCGGTCGACCTTGGACGGGTCCTTGCCGGAGAAGGCGCCGCCGCCGTGGCGGGCCATGCCGCCGTAGGTGTCGATGATGATCTTGCGACCGGTGAGGCCGGCGTCGCCCATCGGGCCGCCGATCTCGAAGCGTCCGGTCGGGTTGACCAGCAGGCGGTAGCCCTCGGTGTCGATCTTGATGCCGTCGTCCAGGAGCGCCCTGAGCTCCGGCTCCACGACGAACTCGCGGATGTCGGGCGCGAGCAGCGAGTCCAGGTCGATGTCGCTGGCGTGCTGCGAGGAGACGACGACGGTGTCCAGGCGCACGGCCTTGTCGCCGTTGTACTCGATGGTGACCTGCGTCTTGCCGTCGGGACGCAGGTACGGGATGGTCCCGTTCTTGCGGACCTCGGTCAGCCGCCGGGAGAGCCGGTGCGCCAGCGTGATCGGGAGCGGCATCAGCTCGGGGGTCTCGTCGCACGCGTAACCGAACATCAGGCCCTGGTCGCCGGCGCCCTGCTTGTCCAGCTCGTCCTCATCGCCCTCGACCCGGTTCTCGTACGCCGTGTCGACGCCCTGCGCGATGTCCGGGGACTGCGCGCCGATGGACACCGAGACGCCGCAGGAGGCGCCGTCGAAGCCCTTCTTCGAGGAGTCGTAGCCGATGTCGAGGATCTTGTTGCGCACCAGGGTCGCGATGTCGGCGTAACCCTTGGTGGTGACCTCTCCGGCGACGTGCACCAGGCCGGTGGTGATCAACGTCTCGACGGCGACGCGGGAGGTGGGGTCCTCCTTGAGCAGTGCGTCGAGGATCGTGTCGCTGATCTGGTCAGCGATCTTGTCGGGGTGACCCTCGGTCACGGACTCCGAAGTGAACAGGCGGCGGGACACATCGCTCCCTGGGGTTGCAGCGGCTGCTGGCTGATCATTGGTGGCTCGCGCGGGGCTGCGCCCGGCAGGCCAGGGGTCAGTTTATCGTTGGTGACGCGAAGATGGACACGGCATCTCGAACGTTGGGAACGCCGTGACCTGCAACACTGTCCATCACCCCGGGCGCGAACGCCAGTAGCGCGCTCGCGCGACACGCGGTGTCGTGCCCCGACCGGGGCACCGGTCAGGCAAGACGCCGGACGACCAGGTCCCAGACCTGCTCGGCAAGAGCCTCCTTGGGGCCGTGCGGCACCGGGGTCTCAGTGCCGTCGGCGCCGATGATCACGGCCTCGTTCTCCTCGGTCCCGAACGCCTTGTGGTCGCCGACCTCGTTGACGACCAGCAGGTCGCACGCCTTGCGGGCGAGCTTGGCGCGGCCGTTGGCCAGCACGTCGTCGGTCTCGGCGGCGAAGCCCACGACGACCTGTGCGGCGCTGGGCCGTTCGGCGGAGAGCTCGGCGAGGATGTCGGGGTTGCGCACCAGTTCGACAGGCGCGGGGTCCTCGCCGTCCTTCTTCTTGATCTTGCCCTCGGCGTAGTGGGCCGGGCGGAAGTCGGCGACGGCTGCGGCCATCACCACCGCGTCGGCGTCGGCGGCGGCCTTCAGAACCGCCTCGCGCAGCTGCACGGCGGTGCCCACCCGGACCACGTCGACGCCGGCCGGGTCGGCGAGCGCGGTGTTCGCGGCGATCAGGGTGACCCGGGCCCCCCGTGCGACGGCCGTGCGGGCCAGGGCGTAGCCCTGCTTGCCCGAGGAACGGTTGCCCAGGTAGCGGACGGGGTCCAGCGGCTCACGGGTGCCACCGGCGCTGACCACGACGTGGCGTCCTGCCAGGTCGGCCTCCGCGGCACGGGAGCCGCGCAGCAGCACCCGGCGGCACGCCTCGAAGATCTCGGCCGGGTCGGGGAACCGGCCCTTGCCGGTGTCGACGCCGGTGAGCCGGCCGACCGCGGGCTCGATCACGATCGCGCCGCGGCGGCGGAGCGTGGCCACGTTCTCCTGGGTGGCCGCGTGCTCCCACATCTCGGTGTGCATGGCGGGCACGAACACCACCGGGCAGCGCGCGGTCAGCAGTGTGTTCGTCAGCAGGTCGTCGGCCAGCCCGTGGGCCGCCTTGGCCAGCACGTCGGCGGTGGCGGGGGCGACCACGACCAGGTCGGCGCCCTGCCCGATGCGCACGTGCGGCACCTCGTGGACGGACTCCCAGACCTCCGTCGAGACGGGGTTGCCGGACAGCGCGGACCAGGTGGCCTCGCCGACGAAGTGCAGCGCCGAGGCGGTGGGCACGACCCGTACCTCGTGGCCGGACTCGGTGAACCGGCGCACCAGCTCGCACGCCTTGTAGGCGGCGATCCCGCCGCTCACACCCAGGACGACCTGTGGCTTGCCCATCGTCTCTCCCGCGCTGTGTGGACCGTGTGCGTACCTGCCCATGACACACCACGGGCCCGGCGGCTCGGCCGCCGGGCCCCCTGATGCGTGCCTGGGTCGTGCTACTGAGCCGGGCCCTCGATGGCCTCGGAGGTCAGCAGACCCGCGTTGATCTCGCGCAGCGCGATCGAGAGCGGCTTCTCGTGCACGTGGGTGTCCACGAGGGGGCCGACGTACTCGAGCAGGCCTTCGCCCAGCTGCGAGTAGTACGCGTTGATCTGACGGGCGCGCTTGGCCGCGTAGATCACGAGGCTGTACTTCGAGTCAGTGGCCTCGAGCAGCTCGTCGATCGGCGGGTTGATGATGCCCTCGGGCGCGGTGATGGAAGAGGACACGCTCTACCTTCCGATGGGATGGACTGGATGAACCTGGATCAACGTCGACGACCTGCTGTGCTCCGGGCCGGTCCGCGAGCCGCGTTGCTCGGCTCCCGGGTCGCATCCGGAAAAGACCACAAAAGATCAGTCCACGGTCATCAAGGCTAGCAGCTCGCGCGCCACGTCCTCGACGGACGTGTTGACCAGGGTGATGTCGAACTCCGTCTCGGCCGCCAGCTCGACCCGGGCGGCCTCGAGACGGCGCTCGATGACCTCCGGCGGTTCGGTGCCGCGACCGGTGAGCCGGCGGACCAGCTCGTCCCAGCTCGGCGGTGCGAGGAAGATCAGCTGGGCGTCGGGCATCGACTCCCGGACCTGGCGCGCGCCCTGCAGGTCGATCTCCAGCAGGACCGGCTCGCCGGCGTCCAGCCGCTCCAGGACGGCCTGGCGCGGGGTGCCGTACCGGTTGCCGGCGAATTCGGCCCACTCCAGCAGTTCGCCGTTGGCGACGAGCTTGTCGAACTCGTCACTGTCGACGAAGAAGTAGTGCACCCCGTGCTCCTCCCCGGGCCGCGGCCTGCGGGTGGTGGCCGAGACCGAGAGCCAGACCTCGGGGTGGACTGTGCGCATATGAGCGACGACCGTGCTCTTGCCGACCCCCGAGGGGCCGGAGAGCACGGTCAGCCGCGGACGTTCACTCATGGAGCGATTATCCCGGTTCCCGGAGGGTGCTGGGAACGTCAGGCAGCGGGACTGCCGAACTCGCGCTCCAGGGAGGCGATCTGGTTGGAGCCGAGCCCACGGACCCGGCGGCTCTCGGAGATGCCGAGCCGCTCCATGATCTGCTTGGCGCGGACCTTGCCCACGCCGGGCAGGGACTCCAGGAGGGCGGAGACCTTCATCTTGCCGATGACGTCGTTCTCCTGGCCCTGCTTGATGACCTCGTGCAGCGAGGCGCCGGAGTGCTTGAGCCGATTCTTGACCTCGGCGCGCTCCCGGCGAGCCGCGGCGGCCTTCTCGAGCGCGGCAGCGCGCTGTTCAGGGGTAAGGGGCGGAAGAGCCACGCCTACGTCACCTCGGAAGTAGAACTGTCGGATACGGATCGGTGTGGAACCTAGCTGCCCCCCACCTGCAGGGGCAACGTGAAACGCGCACCTTGCGCGCTCTCGTCGGAGACTAGCGGCCCGAACGCTCACAGTCAGCGCAAACAAGAAGAAAAGTCCTGGTCAGCGTCAATCGACCAGGACTTTCCGGACAAATCTGAGCAGGTTTCCGGACGTCTTGACTCCTACTTGACGGCTTCGGCGAGCTGAACGGCCTCCTGCCGGGCCGCTTCACGCAGCGCGGAGACCGACGGGCCGTGCCGCAGAACACCCCGGCTCACGCTGGGTACGACGTTGCGCACCGCGTCCCCGAACACCCTCGGGAGGTCCTTGGCCGTGGCCCCCTGGGCCCCGATTCCGGGGGCGAGGAGGGGGCCGTTCACGGCCAATTCCACGCCGGCCCGGTCCAGGGTGGCGCCGACGACCGCGCCGACCGAGCCGAGGGGCGTGGCGCCCGCGTTCTCGGCGGCGATGTGGTCCAGCATCACCTGTGCGAGCGACCTGCCGTCCGGCGCGGTTGACCGCTGCACCTCCGCGCCCTCCGGATTGGAGGTCAGCGCCAGCACGAAGACGCCGCTGCCGCTCGCGCGCGCCGCGTCCAGGGCCGGGCGCAGGGAGCCGAAGCCCAGGTAGGGGCTGACGGTGACGGCGTCGGAGAAGAGCGGGGACGCCGGGTCGAGGTAGGTCGCGGCGTACGCGTCCATGGTGGAGCCGATGTCGCCGCGCTTGGCGTCCATCACCACCAGGGCGCCCGCGGCGCGGGCGTCGGCGACCGCCCGCTCCAGGACGGCGATGCCGCGTGAGCCGAAGCGCTCGAAGAAGGCGCTCTGCGGCTTCAGCACGGCCACGCGGTCGGCGAGGGCCTCCACGACGGTGCGGGTGAAGCGTTCCAGGCCCGCGATGTCGTCGCCCAGGCCCCAGGCGGTGAGCAGGGAGGAGTGCGGGTCGATCCCGACGCACAGCGGGCCGCGGGTGTCCATGGCGCGGCGCAGGCGTGCGCCGAAGGGCTCGGGGCTGGTCACGGGGTGGCTGCCTTCCGGGTGTCGGCGCCGACGGCGTCGGCGAGGGTGGCGTACGGGCTGTTCTTCAGGCGGCTCGCGAGGCCGCGGTGGACCGTGCGGCACCAGAAGGGGCCCTGATAGATGAAGGCGCTGTAGCCCTGGACCAGGGTCGCCCCGGCGAGGATGCGCTGCCACACGTCGTCGGCGGTCTCGACGCCGCCGACCCCCACCAGCGTGATCCGGTCGCCGACCCTGGCGTACAGGCGGCGCAGCACCTCCAGGGAGCGTTCCTTCAGAGGGGCGCCGGACAGGCCGCCCGTCTCCTTGACCAGGCCGGGGTCCGAGCGCAGGCCGAGGCCGTCGCGGGCGATGGTGGTGTTGGTGGCGATGATGCCGTCCAGGCCGAGTTCGAGGGCGAGGTCGGCGACGGCGTCCACGTCCTCGTCGGCAAGATCGGGCGCGATCTTGACGAGCAGCGGGACCCGGCGGCCGGGCACCGTGCGGTCGGCGGCCTCCCGCACGGCGGTGAGCAGCGGCCGCAGGTGGTCGACGGCCTGAAGGTTCCGCAGTCCGGGGGTGTTGGGCGACGAGACGTTGACGACGAGGTAGTCGGCGTGCCGGGCCAGCCGCTCGGTGGACGTCACGTAGTCCGCGACCGCCTCACCCTCGGGGACGACCTTGGTCTTGCCGATGTTGACGCCGACGGTCGTCGGGAAGACCGCCGTGCGGGCGGCCAGGCGCTCGGCCACCGCGGCGGATCCCTCGTTGTTGAAGCCCATGCGGTTGATCAGCGCCCGGTCCTCGATCAGGCGGAACAACCGCTGCCGGGGGTTGCCGGGCTGCGGCTGGGCGGTGACGGTGCCGATCTCGACGTGGTCGAAGCCGAGCATGGTCAGTCCGTCGATGCCGACGGCGTTCTTGTCGAAGCCGGCGGCGAGCCCGAAGGGGCCGTGCATCCGGCGGCCGAGGGCCTCGGTGCGCAGTTCCCGGTACCGGGGCGCGAGGAGCGCGGCGACGAAGGTGCGCAGCACGGGGACGCGGGCGGCGCGGCGGATCCAGCCGAAGGCGAGATGGTGGGCCTGCTCAGGATCCAGGCGTTTGAAGATCAGGCGGAACAGGAGCGCGTACATGGTGCCTCCACGGCGGACGAAGGGCGGGCGGCTCGCCACGAGGGGGGACACCGCGTCGGTGTCCCCCCTCGTGGCCCCTACGCCTCGCGGGCGGCGGTGAGGCGTTCCGCGTGCTCCTGCAGGGAACGGACCCCGACGTCGCCCCGGGCCAGGGCGTCCAGCCCCTGCACCGCGGCGGCGAGCGCCTGCACGGTGGTCAGGCACGGCACGCCGCGGGACACGGCGGCGGTGCGGATGTCGTATCCGTCGAGGCGGCCGCCGGTGCCGAACGGGGTGTTGACGATGAGGTCGATCGCACCGTCGTGGATGAGGTCCACCACGGTCGGCTCGCCGTTCGGGCCGGTGCCCTCGCTCTTCTTGCGCACGACGGTGGCCTCGATGCCGTTGCGCTTGAGCACCTCGGCGGTGCCGGAGGTGGCCAGCAACTCGAAGCCGTGCTCCACCAGGGCCCGGGCCGGGAAGATCAGCGCGCGCTTGTCGCGGTTGGCCACCGAGACGAAGGCGCGGCCCTTGGTCGGCAGCGCGCCGTAGGCACCGGCCTGCGACTTGGCGTACGCCGTGCCGAAGACCGAGTCGATGCCCATGACCTCGCCGGTGGAGCGCATCTCCGGGCCGAGGACGGTGTCCACGCCGCGGCCGTGCACGTCACGGAAGCGGCTCCACGGCAGTACGGCCTCCTTGACGGAGATCGGCGCGTCGAGCGGCAGGGTGCCGCCGTCGCCGTGGGCCGGCAGCAGGCCCTCCGCGCGCAGTTCGGCGACGGTGGCGCCGAGCGAGATGCGGGCGGCGGCCTTGGCCAGCGACACCGCGGTCGCCTTGGAGGTGAACGGCACGGTGCGGGAGGCGCGCGGGTTGGCCTCCAGCACGTACAGGATGTCCCCGGCCAGGGCGAACTGGATGTTGATCAGGCCCTGGACGCCGACGCCCTTGGCGATGGCCTCGGTGGAGGCGCGCAGCCGCTTGATGTCGTGGCCGCCCAGCGTGATCGGGGGCAGCGCGCAGGCGGAGTCGCCGGAGTGGATACCGGCCTCCTCGATGTGCTCCATGACGCCGCCGAGGTAGAGCTCGTGGCCGTCGTAGAGGGCGTCGACGTCGATCTCGATGGCGTCGTCGAGGAAGCGGTCGACCAGGACGGGGCGGTCGGGGCCGATCTCGGTGGACTCCGCGATGTAGGAGGCGAGGCGGGTCTCGTCGTAGACGATCTCCATGCCGCGGCCGCCGAGCACGTACGAGGGGCGCACCAGGACCGGGTAGCCGATCTCGTCGGCGATGGCCTTGGCCTCCTCGAAGGTGGTCGCCGTGCCGTGCTTGGGGGCGGGCAGGCCGGCCTTCGCCAGGACCCGGCCGAAGGCGCCGCGGTCCTCGGCGAGGTGGATGGCCTCGGGCGAGGTGCCGACGACGGGCACGCCGTTGTCCTTCAGTGCCTGCGCGAGGCCCAGCGGGGTCTGGCCGCCGAGCTGGACGACGACGCCCGCGACCGGGCCCGCCTGCTGCTCGGCGTGGACGATCTCCAGGACGTCCTCCAGGGTGAGCGGCTCGAAGTAGAGCCGGTCGGAGGTGTCGTAGTCGGTGGAGACGGTCTCCGGGTTGCAGTTGACCATGACGGTCTCGTAGCCCGCGTCGTGCAGCGCGAAGGAGGCGTGCACACAGGAGTAGTCGAACTCGATGCCCTGGCCGATGCGGTTCGGGCCGGAGCCGAGGATGATCACGGCGGGCCTCTCGCGCGGCGCGACCTCGGTCTCCTCGTCGTAGGACGAGTAGAAGTACGGGGTGCGGGCGGCGAACTCGGCGGCGCATGTGTCGACCGTCTTGTAGACCGGGCGGACGCCGAGCGCGTGCCGGACCTCGCGGACGACGTCCTCGCGCAGCCCGCGGACGGCGGCGATCTGGGCGTCGGAGAAGCCGTAGCGCTTGGCCTCGGCCAGCAGCTCGGGGTCGAGCTTGCCGGCGGCGGCCAGTTCGTCGGCGATCTCCTTAATCAGGAAGAGCTGGTCGACGAACCAGGGGTCGATCCTCGTCGCGTCGAAGACCTCCTCCGGCGTGGCTCCGGCCCGGATCGCCTGCATGACGGTGTTGATCCGGCCGTCGGTGGGGCGCCCGGCGGCGAGCAGCAGCTCGCCCTTGTCGCCCGGTTCGCCGGCGAAGGCGAACTGGCTGCCCGCCTTCTCCAGCGAGCGCAGCGCCTTCTGCAGCGCCTCGGGGAAGTTGCGGCCGATCGCCATGGCCTCGCCGACCGACTTCATGGTGGTGGTGAGGGTGGAGTCGGCGGCCGGGAACTTCTCGAAGGCGAAGCGCGGCACCTTGACGACGACGTAGTCGAGCGTCGGCTCGAAGGACGCCGGCGTCTGCTCGGTGATGTCGTTGGGGATCTCGTCGAGGGTGTAGCCGACGGCCAGCTTGGCGGCGATCTTGGCGATCGGGAAGCCGGTCGCCTTCGAGGCGAGCGCGGAGGAGCGGGAGACCCGGGGGTTCATCTCGATGACGATGACCCGGCCGTCCTCGGGGTCGACCGCGAACTGGATGTTGCAGCCGCCGGTGTCCACGCCGACCTCGCGGATCACGGCGATGCCGATGTCGCGCAGGGTCTGGTACTCGCGGTCGGTCAGCGTCATCGCGGGCGCCACCGTGATGGAGTCGCCGGTGTGCACGCCCATGGGGTCGAAGTTCTCGATGGAGCAGACGACCACGACGTTGTCGTTCTTGTCGCGCATGAGCTCCAGCTCGTACTCCTTCCAGCCGAGGATGGACTCCTCCAGGAGCACCTCGGTGGTCGGGGAGAGCGTGAGTCCCTGGCCGGCGATGCGGCGCAGCTCCTCCTCGTCGTGGGCGAAGCCGGAGCCGGCGCCGCCCATGGTGAAGGAGGGGCGGACGACGACCGGGTAGCCGCCGAGGGTGTCGACGCCGGCGATCACCTCGTCCATGGTGTGGCAGATGACCGAGCGGGCGGACTCGCCGTGGCCGATCTTGGCGTTGACGGCCCGGACGACGTCCTTGAACAGGTCGCGGTCCTCGCCCTTGTTGATGGCCTCGACATTGGCGCCGATCAGCTCGACGCCGTACTTGTCGAGGACTCCCGCCGTGTGCAGCGAGATCGCGGTGTTGAGCGCGGTCTGGCCACCCAGGGTGGGCAGCAGCGCGTCCGGGCGCTCCTTGGCGATGATCTTCTCGACGAACTCCGGGGTGATCGGCTCCACATAGGTGGCGTCGGCGATCTCCGGGTCGGTCATGATCGTGGCCGGGTTGGAGTTGACCAGGATCACCCGCAGGCCCTCGGCGCGCAGGACGCGGCACGCCTGGGTGCCGGAGTAGTCGAACTCCGCTGCCTGGCCGATAACGATCGGGCCGGAGCCGATGACCAGGACGGACTGGATATCGGTGCGCTTAGGCACGCTGGCCCTCCATGAGCTTCACGAAGCGGTCGAACAGGTACGCGGCGTCGTGCGGACCCGCTGCGGCCTCGGGGTGGTACTGGACGCTGAAGGCGGGGGTGTCGAGCAACCGCAGGCCCTCGACCACGTTGTCGTTGAGGCAGACGTGGGAGACCTCCACCCGCCCGTACGGGGTGTCGGTGACCTGGTCGAGCGGCGCGTCCACGGCGAATCCGTGGTTGTGGGCGGTCACCTCGACCTTGCCGGTGGAACGGTCCTGCACCGGCTGGTTGATGCCGCGGTGGCCGTACTTGAGCTTGTACGTGCCGAAACCGACCGCCCGGCCGAGGAGTTGGTTGCCGAAGCAGATGCCGAACAGCGGGGTCTTCCGCTCCAGGACGCCCCGGATGACGGTCAGGTCGGCGGTGGCCGGGTCACCGGGGCCGTTGGAGAGGAAGACGCCGTCGGGGCCGGCCGCGTAGACCTCCTCCAGGGAGGCGCCCGCGGGCAGGACGTGCACCTCGATGCCACGCTCGGCCATGCGCTGCGGCGTCATGCCCTTGATGCCGAGGTCCAGGGCGACGACGGTGAACTTCTTCTCGCCGATGGCCGGGACGACGTACGGCTCCTTGGTGGCGACCTCCGCGGACAGGTCGGCACCCGCCATCTGCGGGGCGGCCTGCACCTCGGCCAGGAGCGCGGCCTCGTCGGTGTGCGCCTTGTCGCCGGAGAAGATACCGACGCGCATGGCGCCGCGCTCGCGCAGGTGGCGGGTGAGGGCGCGGGTGTCGATGCCGCTGATGCCGACGACCCCCTGCCGGGTCAGTTCCTCGTCCAGGGTGCGCCGCGCGCGCCAGTTGGAGGACACCCGGGCGGGGTCGCGGACGACGTAGCCGGCCACCCAGATGCGGGAGGACTCCGGGTCCTCGTCGTTGACCCCGGTGTTGCCCACGTGCGGGGCGGTCATCACGACGACCTGGCGGTGGTACGAAGGGTCGGTCAGCGTTTCCTGGTAGCCGGTCATGCCGGTGGAGAAGACGGCCTCGCCGAAGGTCTCCCCCACGGCCCCGTAGGCGCGGCCGCGGAAGGTGCGGCCGTCCTCCAGGACGAGTACGGCAGGGACCCTGGCGGGCCGCTGGGTGGAGGTCGTCATCGTGCGCCTTCCTGCTCGTGCGTAAGGGTGTTCAGGGCCTCGACCCACGCGATGTGCTCGGCGGAGCGGTCGGAGCGGAAGCCTGAGTCGATCTCCCGGTCGCCGTGCGCCCAGGTGATCACCAGCAGGCCGCCCTCGGTGAGGACCTTGCCCGCGATGCCCTTGTCGAGGCGGGCGCCGCGCAGGGCACCGGCCGGGATGAAGAAGTCCGGCGCGCCGGTGCGGACGACGTCGACGCCCCGGTCGGTCAGGGTGAGCTCGGCGCGGCTGCGCACGCCCAGCCCCTGGGCGACGATGCGGTCCAGCCACTGCCCCGCGGTGGTGCTGCCGTGGTAGCGGCCGTCCATGGTCAGCAGGACCGGTCGCGGCTCGCCCTGCTCGTCGGGGGCCGTGGGGAGGGTCGGCACGTCGCCCTGGAGGGTGCCACGCCACTTCCAGCCCTGCCGCATCAGCCAGTAGACGAGGACGATGAACAGCAGCAGGCCGACGACCCAGCCGATGCGGGAGGACCAGTCGGTGACCTGGGCGGAGTGCTTTCCCTCCGCCGCGATGAGTACCAGAGGTGTCACGAGAGCTTCCCGTCCATGACCGTCGCCTTGCCCCGCAGGAACGTGGCGAACACCTGGCCCGGCAGCTCCAGACCCTCGTAGGGGGTGTTGCGGCTGCGGGAGGCGAAGCCCGCGGGACTCACCACACCACGGTATGCCGGATCCACGAGCGTCAGGTTGGCGGGCTCGCCGGCCGAGACGGGACGCCCGTGGCCGGACAGCCGCCCGATGGCGGCCGGGCGGAAGGACATGCGGTCGGCGACGCCGGCCCAGTCGAGCAGCCCGGTGTCGACCATGGCGTGCTGGACGACCGACAGCGCGGTCTCCAAGCCGATCATGCCCATGGCCGCGGCGCCCCACTCGCAGTCCTTGTCCTCGTGCGGGTGGGGGGCGTGGTCGGTGGCCACGCAGTCGATGGTGCCGTCGGCCAGCGCCTCGCGCAGGGCCATGACGTCGGCCTCGGTGCGCAGCGGCGGGTTGACCTTGTAGACGGGGTTGTAGGTGCGCACCAGCTCGTCGGTGAGCAGCAGGTGGTGCGGGGTGACCTCGGCGGTCACGTCCCAGCCCTTGGACTTGGCCCAGCGGACGATCTCCACCGAGCCGGCCGTGGACAGGTGGCAGATGTGCACACGCGAGCCGACGTGGGCGGCGAGCAGCACGTCGCGGGCGATGATCGACTCCTCGGCGACGGCCGGCCAGCCGGTCAGCCCCAGCTCGCCGGAGACGACGCCCTCGTTCATCTGGGCGCCCTCGGTCAGCCGCGGCTCCTGGGCGTGCTGGGCGACGACGCCGTCAAAGGCCTTCACGTACTCCAGGGCGCGGCGCATGATGACCGCGTCGTCCACGCACTTGCCGTCGTCGGAGAAGACCCGCACCCCGGCCGCGGAGTCGGCCATCGCGCCGAGCTCGGCGAGCTTCTTGCCCTCCAGGCCCACGGTGACGGCGCCGACCGGCTGGACGTCGCAGTAGCCGTGCTCGCGGCCGAGCCGCCAGACCTGCTCGACGACGCCGGCGGTGTCGGCCACCGGGAAGGTGTTGGCCATCGCGTGCACGGCGGTGTAACCGCCGACGGCCGCCGCCTTGGTGCCGGTGAGGACGGTCTCGGAGTCCTCGCGGCCGGGCTCGCGCAGATGGGTGTGGAGGTCGACCAGCCCCGGCAGCAGGACCATGTTCCCGGCCTCGACGACGGCGGCACCCTCGGGGGCGGTCAGCCCCACGCCGATTCCGGCGATCGTCTCGCCCTCGATCAGGACGTCCTGCGGGTCTCCGCCCAGGATCCTCGCGCCGCGGATCAGCGTCCTCGGGGTCGCGCTCATGTTCACTTGTTCTCCTCAGCGGTGCGGGCGGGGGCGGGGCCGGAGACGGCGGGCTCGGCGCCGCCGAGCAGCAGGTACAGGACGGCCATGCGGATGCTCACGCCGTTCCTGACCTGCTCGACGGCGGTGCAGCGCGGCGAGTCCGCGACGTCGGCGGTGATCTCCATGCCGCGGTTCATCGGTCCGGGGTGCATGACGACGGCGTGCTCCGGCAGGGCGGCCATCCGTAGGCCGTCGAGGCCGTAGCGGCGGGAGTACTCGCGCTCGGTCGGGAAGAAGGCGGCGTTCATGCGCTCGCGCTGGACGCGCAGCATCATGACCGCGTCGGTCTTGGCGAGCACCGCGTCCAGGTCGTACGAGACCTCGCAGGGCCAGTTCTCGACGCCGATCGGCAGCAGGGTGGGCGGCGCCACCAGGGTGACCTCGGCGCCGAGGGTGTTCAGCAGCAGCACATTGGAGCGCGCCACACGGCTGTGCAGCACGTCGCCCACCACGGTGACGCGCCGGCCCGCCAGGTCGCGGCCGGGGCCCGACAGGTGGCGGCGCATGGTGAAGGCGTCCAGCAGTGCCTGGGTGGGGTGCTCGTGGGTGCCGTCGCCCGCGTTGACCACGCTGCCGCCGATCCAGTCGGAGTACGCGAGGCGGTGCGGGGCGCCGGACATGTGGTGCCGGATGACGACGGCGTCGGCGCCCATCGCCTCCAGGGTGAGGGCGGTGTCCTTCAGCGACTCGCCCTTGGAGACCGAGGACCCCTTGGCCGAGAAGTTGATCACGTCGGCCGACAGTCGCTTGGCGGCGGCCTCGAAGGAGATGCGGGTGCGGGTCGAGTCCTCGAAGAAGAGGTTGACGACCGTGCGGCCGCGCAGGGTGGGGAGCTTCTTGATGGGGCGGTCGGCGACGCGGGCCATCTCCTCGGCGGTGTCGAGCACGAGGAGGGCGTCGTCGCGGGTGAGGTCGGCCGCCGAGATCAGGTGGCGCTTCATCGGTCACTCCGGAGGATGCGTGCGGGGGCGGGCAGAGGGGCGGCACGCGGCGTCTCCCGGACGGCTCGTGCCGGGGGACGGGCGGGCATGGCTGTGCCCCGGGAGACGGGGCGGAGCCGCGCTACTCGTCCGCCGGGGAGCCGTCGCGTACGCCGAGCAGGACGCAGTCGCGCCCGTCCTCCTCGGTCAGGTGGACCTTGACGGTCTCGCGCAGCGAGGTGGGGATGTTCTTGCCGACGTAGTCGGCACGGATGGGCAGCTCGCGGTGGCCGCGGTCGACCAGGACGGCCAGCTGCACCGCGCGCGGGCGGCCGATGTCGTTCAGCGCGTCGAGGGCGGCCCGGATCGTGCGGCCGGAGAAGAGCACGTCGTCCACGAGGACGACCAGGCGGCGGTCCACGCCGTCGGCAGGGATCTCTGTGCGGGCGAGCGCGCGGGCCGGGCCGAGCCGCAGGTCGTCGCGGTACATGGTGATGTCGAGCGAGCCGACCGGGACCTTGGCCCCGGTGATGCCGTCGAGCTTGTCGGCGAGTCTGCGGGCCAGGTGGACGCCGCGGGTCGGAATGCCGAGGAGCACCACGTCGTCGGCGCCCTTGGCGCGTTCGACGATCTCGTGGGCGATGCGGGTCAGCACCCGCTCGATGTCCTGCGCCTCCAGCACGGGCCGGGACGGCACCGTTGAGGCCTCGCTGTGTGCGGCCATGGAAAAGGGACCCCCTTCCCCGCCTCACAGGACGGGTCTTAAAGGACGCCAAAACGTACAGGAACACCGTACCAGCCCCGCTGACCTGCCCGGTCGCGGGTGACGCGCCGATGACCTCGCTCGTCCGGGGGACCGGTGTGGACCATTCGGCTTGACGGATTCCAATTACGCTGCGTAACCTCACAGTGAGTTACTGAGTTTCCGTCCGGGGAGCGTTATGTCCAGCGATTACGCCAAACAGCTCGGAGCGAAGCTCCGTGCCATCCGCACACAGCAGGGACTCTCCCTCCACGGCGTCGAGGAGAAGTCCCAGGGGCGCTGGAAGGCCGTCGTGGTCGGCTCGTACGAGCGTGGGGACCGCGCGGTCACGGTGCAGCGGCTCGCCGAGCTCGCCGACTTCTACGGCGTGCCGGTCCAGGAGCTGCTGCCCGGTTCCGCGCCCGGTGGTGCTGCCGAGCCGCCGCCGAAGCTCGTCCTCGATCTCGAGCGCCTCAGCCAGGTGCCGTCCGACAAGGCCGGCCCGCTGCAGAGGTACGCCGCGACGATCCAGAGCCAGCGCGGTGACTACAACGGCAAGGTGCTGTCGATCCGCCAGGACGACCTGCGCACCCTCGCCGTCATCTACGACCAGTCGCCCTCGGTCCTGACCGAGCAGCTCATCGGCTGGGGCGTCCTCGACGCGGACGCACGGCGCGCGGTGCAGCACGAGGAGGGCTGACACCCTCGGGAAGCAGAAACGTTCACGCCCCTGTGCGGTGGCCTTTCGGACACCGCACGGGGGCGCTTGTGTTCCGGGCCGGAAGACCCCGGACGGCGGCACGCAGCGGGCCCGGAACGCGATGGCGTTCCGGGCCCGCGGGCTCTGGGAGGCTCAGTCCTCGTCCGTGCGCGGAACCTCGCGCAGGCTCGGCTTGAGCTCCTTCAGGCGCGCCAGCAGGCCGTTCACGAACGACGGCGAGTCGTCCGTGGAGAACTCCTTGGCCAGCTGCACGGCCTCGTCCAGGGCGACGGCGTCGGGGACGTCGTCCTCCCAGATCAGCTCGTAGGCACCGAGCCGCAGGATGTTGCGGTCGACGACCGGCATCCGGTCGAGGGACCAGCCCACGGCGTGCTTCGAGAGCAGTTCGTCGATCCGCTTCGCCCGTTCGGCGTAACCCTCGACGAGTTTCATGGTGTATTCGCTGACCGGCGGCTGCCGGTCGTCGGTGCGGGCGAGCCTGATCCAGTCCGCCATGGCGGTCTTGGGGTCGACGCCCCGCTGCTCCGCCTCGAAGAGGATCTGGAAGGCGCGCTTGCGGGCCTTGTTGCGGGCGGCCACGGTTAGCTGGTCACCCGGCCGAGGTAGTCACCCGTGCGGGTGTCGACCTTGATCTTCTCACCGGTGGTGATGAAGAGCGGGACGCCGATCTCGTAACCGGTCTCCAGCTTGGCCGGCTTGGTGCCACCGGTGGAGCGGTCGCCCTGGACGCCCGGCTCGGTGTACTCGATGACCAGCTCGACCGCGGCCGGGAGCTCGATGTAGAGGGGCGCGCCCTCGTACATGGCGACGACGGCCTCGAAGCCCTCCAGGAGGAAGTGGGCGGCGTCGCCGACGACCTCGGGGGTGATGTAGATCTGGTCGTACGTGTCCATGTCCATGAACACGAAGCTCTCGCCGTCCTTGTAGGAGAACTGCATCCCGCGCTTGTCGACGTTGGCCGTCTCGACCTTCACGCCGGCGTTGAAGGTCTTGTCGACGACCTTGCCGGAGAGCACGTTCTTGAGCTTCGTACGGACGAAGGCGGGGCCCTTGCCGGGCTTGACGTGCTGGAACTCGACTACGGACCAGAGCTGGCCGCCGTCGAGCTTGAGCACGAGGCCGTTCTTGAGGTCGTTCGTGGTGGCCACGGTTGCGGAATCTCCTGCACTGCTGCTTCGGGGACCAAACAGGTGCCCGCCCGCTACAGGGCGAGCAGCTCCTTGGTCGTGATGGTGAGTAGCTCGGGCCCGCCGTCCGTCGGGGGACGCACGACGAGTGTGTCGTCGATCCGGACACCGCCGCGGCCCGGGAGGTGGACCCCCGGTTCGACGGTGACCGGCACGCAAGCGTCCAGTTTACCCATGGCGGCAGGCGACAACCGAGGGTCCTCGCCGATCTCCAGGCCGACCCCGTGTCCCGTGCTCTCCCCCAGGGCGTCGCCGTACCCGCCCGCCTCCAGGACGTGCCGGGCGGCATGGTCCACGTCGCGGCACGCGGCCCCCGGCAGCAGTGCCTCCCGGCCGGCCCGCTGGGCGGCGAAGACGAGGTCGTACAGCTCGATCTGCCAGTCGGCGGGGGACGTGCCGATGACGAAGGTACGGCCGACCTCGCAGCGGTAGCCGCGGTAGCAGGCGCCCAGCCGCACGGTCAGGAAGTCGCCCTCCTCGACCCGCCGGTCGGTGGGCAGATGGCGCGAGGCGCCCGAGTGCGGCCCGGTGCCGACGCAGGTGGGGAAGGCGGGACCGTCGGCGCCGTGGTCGATGAGGCGCCGTTCCAGCTCCAGTGCGAGATGGCGCTCGGTGCGCCCGACCAGGATGGACTCCAGGAGCTCGCTGAGGGCCTGGTCGGCGATCTCGGCGGCGATGCGCAGGGCGGAGATCTCCTGCTCGTCCTTGACCAGCCGGAGCTGCTCCACGGCCGTCCCGAGGTCGGTGAGGCGGACACCGGGTGCGGCCGCGCCCATCGCGCGGTGCCGGGCCACGGTGAGGTGGTGCTCCTCCACGGCCACGGCCTCGGCCTTGCGCTCGGCGGCCAGGCCCGCGGCGGCGACGGCGGGGTCGGCGTCGGGGGACGGCAGTACGACCGCGCGCACGTCGTCGGGGAGACGGCCCTCGGCGAGGTCGCCGGAGGGGTGGCGCCCGTGCACCAGGACGTCCTCGGGGCCCGGGGTGAGCAGCAGCACCGTGCCGGGCGGGGCGCAACCGGTCAGGTAGCGGACGTTCGCGGGGCGGGAGACCAGCGCCGCCGCCGCTCCGGACGCCGCGCATCGGTCCCGCAACCGTTCCCTGCGGGCAGCGTGCACCTCGGACATGTGGTGAGCGTACGTCGGGTCCCGCCGCTCGGCCTGTCGAGCCGGGCCGCCGGACGGGCTACCAGGCGGGCGGGCCCTGCGCGCTGCGGGTGACCACGCTGTCGAGGGCGGCGGCCGCCGAGGGCACGTCCAGGTGCGAGTTGTCGATGATCGGCAGCCCGGAACCGTACCAGCCGGCCATCCGGCCGTGGATGCGGGCGACCTCCTCGTCGGTCAGCCGCCGGTTGCCGGTGCGCTGGGCGTTGCGGGCGAGCACGACGTCGAGGCCGGGGAGCAGCACGACGGGCAGCAGGCCTGGGCCGACGTGGCGCTTCCAGCCGCCGAGGCCGACCACGGGCCGGTCGGGGAAGACCGCGTCGTCGATGATGCAGGAGATGCCGTTCGCCAGGAAGTTGCGGGCGGCGAAGCCGCAGGTACGGCGGGCGAGACGGTACTGCGCCTCGGAGTGGTCGTTCCAGCCCGACTGGGGGTCGGCGAAGCCGGAGCGGACCCATTCGCGCACGTCGTCCAGGCTGATGTGGGCGGTGGGGACACCGCGGTGGTCGGCCCAGTGGCGGGCGATGGTGGTCTTCCCGGCCCCCGCGGCGCCGATCAGCAGGACGGCGACGGGGCCGTGGCCGGGGCGCGGACGCGGGCCGCCGGGGCTCGTACCGGGGTCGGCTCCGGGCTGGTGCACCTGCTCGGGCGGCTGTCCCGGGTGCTGGACCGGGGCTCCGGCCGCCATCGGGAAGTGGCCGGTCGGGCCGGTCGCCGCCGGGGGCGGCGGCCCCGGCCGGCCGGCCGCCGGCTGTCCGCCGTGCGGCGGTGGCAGAGGCGCGCCCACGCCATGCTGCATCGCGGCCACTCCGTCCCGTACAAGTGCTTTCAGGTTCGACCGAACGGTACCGTCAACGGCCCTAGTTGTGTGAACGGCCGGGTCACCCGCGGGGTGCCCGGCCGTTCGGCGACAGTGGTGCCGGTGGCTACTTGGAGATCTCCGCGTAGGCGGCGAGGAGTACCGCCGGGTCGGGTGCCTCCAGCACGGCGGGCTTGGCGAGGGCGTCCAGGACGATGAAGCGGAGCCGGTCGCCGCGGGACTTCTTGTCGACCCTCATGGTCTCCAGCAAACGCGGCCACTGGTCGCCGCGGTACGTCAGCGGCAGTCCCACCGACTCCAGCACCGTGCGGTGGCGGTCCGCGGTGGCGTCGTCCAGCCGCCCGGCGAGACGGCCGAGTTCGGCGGCGAAGACCATGCCGATGGAGACGGCCGCGCCGTGCCGCCAGTCGTACCGCTCGTTCTTCTCGATGGCGTGGCCGAGGGTGTGGCCGTAGTTGAGGATCTCCCGCAGACCCGACTCCTTGAGGTCCGCGGAGACCACCTCGGCCTTGACCCGGATGGCCCGCTCGATCAGCTCGGCGGTGTGGGCGCCCTCGGGGGTGCGCGCGGCGGCCGGGTCGCCCTCGATCAGGTCGAGGATGACCGGGTCGGCGATGAAGCCCGCCTTGATGATCTCCGCGAGGCCGCTGACGTAGTCGTTGACCGCGAGGGACTCCAGGGCGGCGAGATCGCACAGCACGCCGGCGGGCGGGTGGAAGGCGCCGACGAGGTTCTTGCCCTCGGCGGTGTTGATGCCGGTCTTGCCGCCGACGGCGGCGTCCACCATGCCCAGCACCGTGGTCGGGACCGCGATCCAGCGGACACCGCGCAGCCAGGTGGCGGCGACGAAGCCGGCCAGGTCGGTGGTGGCGCCGCCGCCGACGCCGACGACCACGTCCGTGCGGGTGAACCCGGACTGGCCGAGCGCCCGCCAGCAGTACGCGGCGACCTCGGCCGTCTTGGCCTCCTCCGCGTTCGGCACCTGGATGGCGACGGCCTCGTAGCCCTGCTCGGCCAGGTCGTCCCGGAGCGCCTCGCCGGTGGCGGAGAGCGCCTCGGGGTGGATGACGGCGACCCGCGCCGCCTTGTCACCGATCAGGCCGGGCAGCTCCCCGAGCAGTTGCCGGCCGACCAGGACCTCGTAGGGCTCGGTGCCCGCGCTGCCCCCGACCGGGATGCGAACGGTGGCGTGGGCGGCGTGCTCGGTCATGCGGTCTTCAGCTCCAGTGCGTCCAGGACGGCGTCGGCGACGTCCTCGGGGGTACGGTCCTGCGTGCTCACCACGGCGCGGGCGACCTCGGTGTAGAGCGGGCGCCGGGCGTCCATCAGCTCCCGCCACTGCCGCCGCGGGTTGACGGCGAGCAGCGGCCGGGCGGCGTCGAGCCCGACGCGCCTGACGGCCTCGGCGACGTCCATGTCGAGGAAGACCACGGGCAGGCCCGCGAGCAGCTTCCGGGTGTCCTCGCTGAGGACGGCGCCGCCGCCGAGCGCGAGCACCCCGGGGTGCTCGGCCAGCGCGGCCCGCACCGCCCGGGCCTCCAGGGCCCGGAAGTGCTCCTCGCCGTCCTCCACGAAGATGTCGGAGATCGGGCGACCCTCGGCCGCGACGATGTCCGCGTCGGTGTCGCGGCAGGTCACACCGAGGCGTTCGGCCAGCAGTTCGCCCACGGTGGTCTTGCCGACGCCCATCGGCCCGACCAGGACGACGACCGGCGCGCTCACCGGATCGCCAGGTGGTCGAGGTAGCCGCGCACATTGCGGCGGGTCTCGGTGACGCTGTCGCCGCCGAACTTCTCGGCGACCGCGTCGGCCAGCACCAGGGCGACCATCGCCTCGGCCACGATGCCCGCGGCCGGGACGGCGCAGACGTCGGAACGCTGGTGGTGGGCCTGGGTCGCCTCGCCGGTGGCCACGTCCACGGTGGCCAGGGCGCGCGGAACGGTGGCGATGGGCTTCATCGCGGCGCGCACGCGGAGCAGTTCACCGGTGGACAGGCCGCCCTCGGTGCCGCCGGAGCGGCCGGAGGAACGGCGGATGCCGTCGGGGGTGGCCAGGATCTCGTCGTGCGCCTTGGAGCCGGGGACGCGGGCGAGCTCGAAGCCGTCGCCGACCTCGACGCCCTTGATGGCCTGGATGCCCATGAGGGCCGCGGCCAGGCGCGCGTCCAGACGGCGGTCCCAGTGGACGTGGCTGCCGAGGCCGACCGGCACGCCGTACGCCAGCACCTCGACGACGCCGCCGAGGGTGTCGCCGTCCTTGTGGGCTTGGTCGATCTCCGCGATCATCCGCTTGCTCGCGTCGGAGTCGAGGCAGCGCACGGGGTCGGCGTCGAGCTTCTCGACGTCGGCCGGAGTGGGCAGGACGCCGTACGGAGCCTTGGCCGAGGCGAGTTCCACCACGTGGGAGACGATCTCGATGCCGGCCGTCTCCTTGAGGTAGGAGCGGGCCACGGCGCCCAGCGCGACGCGGGCGGCGGTCTCACGGGCGGAGGCGCGCTCCAGGATCGGCCGGGCCTCGTCGAAGCCGTACTTCTGCATGCCGGCGAGGTCGGCGTGACCGGGGCGCGGGCGGGTCAGCGGGGCGTTGCGGGCGAGTCCGGCGAGGATCTCGGGGTCGACCGGGTCGGCCGACATGACCTGCTCCCACTTGGGCCACTCGGTGTTCCCGACCATGATCGCGACCGGCGAGCCCATGGTCAGCCCGTGGCGGACGCCGCCGAGGAAGGTGACCTGGTCCTGCTCGAACTTCATGCGGGCACCGCGGCCATAGCCCAGCCGGCGCCGCGCGAGGTGGTCCGCCACCATAACGGTGGTGATCGGCACACCGGAGGGCAGTCCCTCCAGCGTCGCGACGAGTGCGGGGCCGTGCGACTCCCCCGCGGTCAGCCAGCGCAACGTGCTCAACGGTGCTCGCTCCTTCTCCATGGGCCGGCCCGCGGCCAGGCGGGCCGGACCGGCCGTGCGTACTCCGATCCTTTCACGTTCGTGCGCGAGGGCCGAGCACGGTCCGCCGAGCGGACACCGGGCGTCGCCGGTGCGGAGTGTCAGGAGCGGTGCAGCGCCGCCTCGCCCGCGGCGCGCATCGCCGCCAGGGGGGCGGGCCGGCGGCCGGTCATCAGCTCCACCTGGAGCACCGCCTGGTGCACGAGCAGGTCGAGCCCGCCGACCAGCGCTCCCCCGCGGGCGGACCACGCGGCGGCCAGTGCCGTCGGCCAGGGGTCGTACAGCACGTCGAACAGCGTGCCCGGGGCCCGCGGCACCGCCGCGGCGAGCGCGTCCGTGGCGCCGGCCGGGGTCGTGGCGACCACCAAAGGCGCGTCGAAGGCGCGGTGCGCGTCCTCCCATGCGGCGGTGCGCACGGGCACGCCCAGCCGCTCGCCCCAGTGCCGCATCTCGGCCGCGCGGGCCGTGCTGCGCACATAGGCGGTGACCTCGCCGTCGCAGATCTGCGCCAGCGCGGCCAGGGCGGAGGACGCGGTCGCGCCCGCTCCCAGGACCGCGGCCGCCGCCACCCGCTCGACGCCGCGCTCGCGCAGGGCCGCCGCCATGCCGGGGATGTCGGTGTTGTCACCCGTGCGGCGGCCGTCCTCGGCGAACACCACGGTGTTGACGGCCTCCACCGACGCCGCAGTGTCGGTGATCCCGTCGAGCAACGGGATCACCGCGCGTTTCAGCGGCATCGTCAGCGACAGCCCGGCCCAGCGCCCGCCGCCCTGCCCCAGTTCCGTCAGGAATCCGGGCAGGGCCTGCTCGCCGACGTCGAACCGGTCGTACGTCCAGTCGTCCAGGCCCAGCTCCGCGTAGGCGGCGCGGTGCAGGACGGGCGACAAGGAGTGGGCGATGGGCGAACCGAGGACCGCCGCCCGCTTGCCGTCAGCCATCAACCGCCGTGCTCCCGCTGGTACTTGTTGAAGTCCTGCACGTTCTTGTCGTGCTCGGCCTGGCTGTCGGTGAAGCGCGTGTCACCCGGCTTGACCGTCACGAAGAACAGCCAGTTGCCCTTCGTCGGATGCAGCGCCGCCTCGATCGCCTGGTGCCCGGGGTTGCCGATCGGCCCCGGCGGCAGGCCCTTGTGGTTGTACGTGTTGTACGGCGACGGGTCCTTGGTGTCGGCCGTCGACGTGTTGAGCGTGCTGCGGCCCTTGGCGTAGTTGATCGTCGAGTCGAAGCCCAGCGGCATGTACTTGTCGAGGCGGTTGTAGATGACGCGCGAGACCTTGCCGAACTCGTCGTCCTCCTTCGCCTCGGCCTGCACCAGGCTGGCGATGGTGATGACCTGGTGCGGAGTCATGCCGACCTTCTTGGCCTGCGCCTGGAGGTCGTCCTTCTCGTACTCCGCGGTGGCCTGCTTGACCATCTGCTTCAGCAGGTCCTCGGGCTTCATGTCCTTGCCGATGCTGTAGCGGGACGGGAAGAGGAATCCTTCCAGCGGGTCCTTTATGTCGGATCCGTCGTCCGCCCAGGAGGGCATGCCGAGCTTGTCGGCATCGGTCGTGGCGACCTTCTTCGTGGTGCCCTCGTCCAGTCCCAGCTTGGCGTCGATGGTCGAGTAGATCTGCGCGTCCCGCAGGCCCTCGGCGATGATCAGCACGTTCTGCGACTTGGGGTCGAGCATCATCTTCACGGCGCTCGCGGCGGACATCTCCTTCTTGAGGACGTACACGCCGGCCTGGATGAGGTTGCCCTTGGGGTTCTGGCTCGAGGCGGTGGTGAACGCGTCGACGCTCTTGACCACACCGGCCTTCTTGAGGATGTTGCCGATCTCGATGCCACTGGCACCCTGCGGGATCTCGACCTGCACCTCTCCGGTGCCCTGGCCCGCGAAGTCGGGCGCCGGGCCGAAGTGCGACTGGTAGTACGAGTAGCCGAAGTACGTCACACCGGCCAGGCCGCCGCCGAGCACCACGAGCACGACCAGGCAGGCCATGCCGCTGCGGCGCTTCTTGCCGCCTCCCTTGCCCGCTTTGCCGCCACGGCGGTCGCCGCGGCCGGAGGCCTGGTCGTCGTCGTCCTCGTCGTCGTCACCGCCGCCCGAGAAGAAGGCGTGGTCGTCGGCGGCCTCCGTCTCGTCGTCCCACTCGGGACGGGACGGTTCGGGCTGCCGGCGCTGCGGTTGCGGGCGTTGGGGCTGGGGCTGCGGGCGCTGCGGGACCTGCTGCGGGGGCGCCTGCTCGTACCCCTGCGGGGCCTGCTGCTGCTCCTGATACCGCTGGTCCGGCGGCTGCGGGGGCGGGTAGCCGTTCTGGCCGTAGTAGTCCGGCTGCTGCGGCTGGCCTCCGTAGGGGTCGCCGCCGTAACCGGCCGGGGTGCCCCAGGAGTCGTACTGCTGCTGGGCGTCGTACGGGTACTGGGGCTGCTGGCCGGTGCCGCCGTACGGGTCGTAGCCGCCCTGCTGCTGGTAGTGCGCCTGCGGGTGCTGCTGCTGGGGCTGGGCCTGAGGCTGGGGGTACTGCTGTTGCTGCTGGGAATACTGCTGCGGGTACTGCTGCTGTTGTTGCTGCTGGGGATGCTGCTGCTGCGGGTGCTGCTGTTGGCCCCACTGATCACCGAAGAGAGGGTCTTCGGGGTGCCATGCTTCGGAGCCTGAGCTCCGGCCATAGTCAGTCATCGATCCCCTACGGTTCGGTTCGCGAGGCGGCAACAGGCCGGCGCTTGTGACGCGGCCCAGGTCGGCCGGCCCTGGGCACCCCGGCTCCACTGCGGAGCCGCTGTGTCGCGCGGAACGTTACCGTACCGCGATCAGATAAAAGGTTCGACGCTCTCTCCAGGAGCTTTCCCGGACACCCGTTCGGTCTCCAGGGCACTCTGCAGGATAACGACAGCGGCAGCCTGATCGACGACCGAACGTCCCTTCTTCGCCGATACTCCCGAAGCGCGCAGCCCCTGGGTGGCGGTCACCGTGGTCATCCGCTCGTCCACCAGCCGCACCGGGACCGGCGAGATGATCTTAGCCATATCCTCGGCGAAGCCGCGTGCCTTGGCCGCGGCCGGCCCCTCCCGCCCGCTGAGCGAGCGGGGCAGGCCGACCAGCACCTCGATCGGCTCGTACTCCTCGACGATCTGCGCGATCCGCCGGCGCGCGGCCGGGACGTCCCGGCCGGGCACCGTTTCGACCGGCGTGGCGAGGACCCCGTCGGGGTCGCACGAGGCGACCCCGATGCGGGCGTCCCCGACGTCGATCGCGATCCTGCGACCCCTGCGCACGAGCGACATCAGGCCGTCTCGGCGACCAGTCGCTGCACCGCGGCGACGGCGTCGCCGACGGCGTCGGCGTTCTGGCCGCCGCCCTGGGCGACGTCCGGCTTGCCGCCACCGCCACCGCCGAGGGTCTTGGCGGCGGTGCGGACCAGGTCGCCGGCCTTCAGGCCGCGCTCGCGGGCCGCCTCGTTGGTGGCGATCACGGTCAGCGGGCGGTCGTTGGCAACGGTGAACAGCGCCACGACGGCCGGGCGGCCACCGGTGATCCGCTGGCGGACGTCCAGGACGAGCTTGCGCAGGTCGTCGGCGCTCGTGCCGTCCGGGACCTGCCCGGTCACCACGGCGACGCCCTTGACGTCCTGGGCGGACTCGGCGAGCCCGGCGGCGGCCTGCAGCACCTTCTCGGCGCGGAAGCGCTCGATCTCCTTCTCGGCGTCCTTGAGCTTGGAGAGCATGCCGGCGATCTTCTCCGGCAGCTCCTCCGGGCGGCCCTTGACCAGCTGCTGGAGCTGGGCGACGACCGTGTGCTCGCGGGCGAGGAAGTTGTACGCGTCGACGCCGACCAGGGCCTCGACACGGCGCACGCCGGAACCGATCGAGGACTCGCCGAGCAGCTTCACCAGGCCCAGCTGGGCGGTGTTGTGGACGTGCGTGCCGCCGCACAGCTCCTTGGAGTAGTCGCCGATGGTCACGACGCGCACCCGCTCGCCGTACTTCTCGCCGAACTCGGCGATGGCGCCCGCCTTCTTGGCCTCGTCGATGCTCATGATCTCGGCGGTGACGTCGAGTTCACGGGAGAGGACGGCGTTGATCTTCTGCTCGACGTCCGTCAGCACGCTGCCCGGCACGGCCGCCGGCGAGCCGAAGTCGAAGCGGAAGCGGCCCGGGGAGTTCTCCGAACCGGCCTGCGCGGCCGTCGGGCCGAGGGCGTCGCGCAGCGCCTGGTGCGTGAGGTGCGTGGCGCTGTGGGCGCGGGCGATGGCGCGGCGGCGGCCCAGGTCGATCTTGGCCAGCACGCCGGATCCGACGGTGACCTCGCCGACCTGCACGCTGCCCTTGTGCACGGTGACGCCCGGCACGGGCTGCTGCACGTCGCGGACCTCGATGACGGCGCCGGAGTCGGTGCGGATGCGGCCGGTGTCGGCGAGCTGACCGCCGCCCTCGGCGTAGAAGGGGGTGCGGTCGAGGATGACCTCGACCTCGTCGCCCTCGTTGGCGGCAGGCGACGGCACGCCGTCCACCAGCAGGCCGACGACGTTGGCCTCGCCCTCGTTGTCGCTGTAGCCGGTGAACACGGTCGTGCCCGCGGAGTCGGCGACCGAGCGGTAGGCCGACAGGTCGGCGTGGCCGCTCTTCTTCACCAGGGCGTCGGCCTTCGCGCGGTCCCGCTGCTCCTTCATCAGGCGGCGGAAGCCCTCCTCGTCCACCGACAGGCCCTGCTCGGAGGCCATTTCGAGGGTGAGGTCGATCGGGAAGCCCCACGTGTCGTGGAGCAGGAAGGCCTTGTCGCCGGGCAGCACGGACGAGCCGGCGGCCTTGGTCTCCGTGACGGCCGTGTCGAGGATGTTGGTGCCGGCCTTCAGCGTCTTGAGGAAGGCGTTCTCCTCGGCGACGGCGACCGTCTCGATGCGCTTGCGGTCCTGGACCAGCTCCGGGTACTGCTGGCCCATCGTCTTGATGACGGCGTCCACCAGGTCGAGGACGACCGCGTCGGTGGCACCCAGCAGGCGCATGTTGCGGATGGCGCGGCGCATGATGCGGCGCAGCACGTAGCCGCGGCCCTCGTTTCCGGGGGTGACGCCGTCGCCGACGAGCATGACGGACGTGCGCATGTGGTCGGCGACCACGCGCAGCGAGACGTCGGACTCGTGGGCGGCACCGTAGGCGACGCCGGTGAGCTCGGTGGCCTTGTCGATGACGACCCGCAGGGTGTCGGTCTCGTACATGTTCCGCACGTCCTGCAGGATCATGGCGAGACGCTCGAGACCGAGGCCGGTGTCGATGTTCTTGGCGGGCAGGTCGCCGAGGATCGGGAACTCCTCCTTGCCGGTGCCCTCCCCGCGCTCGTACTGCATGAAGACCAGGTTCCAGATCTCCACGTACCGCTCGTCGTTGACCGCCGGGCCGCCCTCGACGCCGAACTCGGGGCCGCGGTCGTAGTTGATCTCGGAACACGGACCGCAGGGGCCGGGGACGCCCATGGACCAGAAGTTGTCCTTCATGCCCAGGCGCTGGATGCGCTCGGCAGGCACGCCCACGACGTCGCGCCAGATCTGCTCGGCCTCGTCGTCGTCCTTGTAGACGGTGATCCACAGCCGCTCGGGGTCGAGGCCGTAACCGCCGTCCGCCACGGGAGTGGTGAGCAGCTCCCAGGCGAACTTGATGGCGCCTTCCTTGAAGTAGTCGCCGAAGGAGAAGTTGCCGCACATCTGGAAGAAGGTGCCGTGCCGCGTGGTCTTGCCGACCTCTTCGATGTCGGGCGTGCGGACGCACTTCTGCACGCTGGTGGCGCGCGGGAAGGGCGGCTTGACCTCACCCAGGAAGTAGGGCTTGAACGGGACCATGCCCGCAGGCACCAGAAGAAGGGTCGGGTCGTCGGCGATGAGCGACGCCGACGGCACGACGGTGTGCCCGCGCTCCTCGAAGAAGCGCAGCCAGCGGCGGCGGATTTCTGCCGACTCCATCAGTGATCGTCCTTCCGGTGGTGGTACGTGATCGCCGGCCGCTGTGCCGGCATGTCGAGTTCGGGGGCCGTGCGGCCCAGTTGGTCGTTGAGCTGGTCCTCGCGCTCGGCCATGCCGGCGCGGACGTCCTGCGCGAAGGTGCGCAGCCGGCCCCCGGCCTCCAGTGCCTTGTCGGCCGCCTTGGCGGCGAGGCTCTCCGGGGTCAGGCTGCGAATGGTGCGGTGGACCTTGGTGGTGGCCCACACTCCGGCGGCGGCACCGGCGGTGAACCAGAAGGCACGGCGGAACATGGCAGGTCAGCCCCTCGACTTACGGCTGCGGGCGGACGGGAGCGTCCGGCCGAGGACCACGGTGCGCTTCTTGGCGGCGCCCTTGGTCTGCAGGTTGACCGCGCGTCGCACGCCGTAGCCGAAGGCCGCGACCTTCACCAGGGGGCCACCGAACGTGGAGGCGACGGTCGTGGAGAGCGCGGAGGCGTTGGCGGTCACCTCGGCGACGTCGGAGGTGATGGTGTCCACGCGGGCGAGCTGCGCGTGCGCGGAGCGCACCGCCTCGGAGGCCTCGCCGAGCAGCGGCACGGCACGGTCGGTCACTTCGGCGACCAGCCGGGTGGCCTGCCGGAGCGCCTGGGCGAGCCGCACCAGCGCCACGGCGAGGAACGACACCAGGATCGCCCAGAAGACGGCCACGATGAGGCCGGCCACCTCTCCACCGGACACGTTGCTGCTCCCTCGGATCGCCGCGTCAACCAGGTAACGACCTTATCGTGACGGGCCCCGCACTCCGTACCGCAATACCGCCCGGCGGCGCCGCTCGGCTGTACGTTCCGCTTATTTGACGATACCCTCCGTGACCCATGCACCAAGAGAGGACGCCCGGCAACCTGCCGGGCGAGCTGAACCACTTCGTGGGCCGGCGGCGTGAACTCGGCGAGGTGGACCGCCTGCTGGGCAAGGCCCGGATGGTGACGCTGACGGGGGTCGGCGGGGTCGGCAAGACCCGTCTCGCGCTGCGCGCGGCGGCGTCGGCAGCGGCGACGGGGGGCTTCGGCGGCGGCGTGTGGCTGGCGGAGCTCGGAGCGGTCCGTGATCCGGGACTGGTGGACCACGCGGTCGCCGCCGCCCTCGACCTGACCGACCACACGATGCGCGGCCCACGGGCCGCGCTCGTCGGTTTTCTGACCGGCCGCGAACTGCTGCTCGTCCTGGACTGCTGCGAGGGGCAGGTCGACGCCGCGGCCGACCTCACCGAGGCGCTGCTGCGGCAGGCGCCGGGCCTGCGGGTGCTGGCCACGAGCCGGCAGCCGCTCGGGGTGCCGGGCGAGCACGTGCTGTCCCTGGAGCCGCTGGCCGATCCGCGCGAGGCGGTGGAGCTGTTCGCGGAGCGGGCGGCCGCCGCGCAGCCGGGGTTCCGGGTGGACGCCGGCAACCGCGCCGAGGTCGAGGAGCTGTGCCGGCGGCTGGACGGCATCCCGCTCGCGCTGGAACTGGCGGCGGGCCGGGTGCGCGCGCTGTCGGTGCCGCAGATCGCCGGACGGCTGGACGACCGGTTCCGGTTGCTGACCCGGCGCGGCTCCGGCGGGCCGGAGCGGCACCGCGCGCTGCGCACCGCGATCGGCTGGAGCCACGAGATGTGCACCCCCCCAGGAACGCCTGCTCTGGGCGCGGCTGTCGGTCTTCGCCGGCGACTTCGACCTGGAGGCGGCGGAGTACGTGTGCGCCGGTGCCGAAGTGCCCGCCGAAACCATGGTCGACGTACTGGCGGACCTGGTGGACAAGTCGGTGGTGCTGTGCCGTGAGGCCGCGGGCACGGTCCGCTACCTGCTGCTGGACACGGTGCGCGACTACGGGCTCGGATGGCTGCGCGAGCTGGGCGAGGAGCGCCGGCTGCGGGGCCGGCACCGTGACTGGTACCTGGGCTTCGCCACCTGGGGCGAGATGGAGTGGTTCAGCGCCCGGCAGGCGGAGGTCTCGGCGAGCACCGAACGCGAACTGGCCAATCTGCGGGCCGCGCTGGAGTTCTCGCTGGAGGTCCCCGAGGAGTTCCGCACGGGTCAGTACCTCGCGGCCAGCCTGTGGTTCTTCTGGGTCGGCTGCGGCCGGCTCGCCGAGGGCCGCTACTGGCTGGAGCGGGCGCTGACGGCCGACTCCTCCCCGACCGGGCAGCGTGCGAAGGCGCTGTGGGTGTGCGGTTACGTCTCGATCCTGCAGGGGGACGGCACGGCCGCGCTCGGGATGCTCCACGAGTGCCGCGCGCAGGCGCTGGAGACCGGGAACGCGGCGGCCGTCGCGTACGCGGTGCACCGTATGGGCTGCGGAGCCCTGCTCAGCGACGACCTCCCGCGCGCCAAGGCGCTGTTCGAGGAGGCGCTGGGCCACTACCGGACGCTGGGCGAGCTCAACAGCAACGTCATCATGGCCGAGGTCGAACTCGCCATGGCGGTGGCCTTCCTGGGCGATCTGGAGGGCGGGATCGAGGTGTGCGAGCGCATCCGGGAGACCTGCGAGGACCACGGGGAGCGCTGGGCGCTGGCCTACGCGCTGTACACGCGGGCCGTCATCGCCTGGTTGCAGGAGGATCCGTGCCTGGCCGCGGAGCTGGCGGCGGAGTGCGTCCGCATCAACCACGCCTTCCGCGACCTGGTCGGCATCGTGCTGGGCATCGAGCTGCTGGCGGCGCTGACGGCCTCGCACGACGCCCAGGAGGCCGCGGTCCTGCAGGGCGCGGCGGGCAGCATCTGGGACGCGGTGGGCCTGCCGGTCTTCGGTTCGCGCTACTTCGGCATCCCGCACAGCCGCTGCGAGGAGCTCAGCCGGGCGCAGCTGGGACGCGCGGGATACGAACGGGCCTTCGCGGAGGGCACCGGGCTGGATCTGGACTCGGCCGTGGCCCGCGCCCTCGACGGGTGCCCGCCGGCACCCGCGGGCCATCACCGCCGCCCCCGGGGCCCGGCACCGGTGGGCGACTCCGCCGTGCCGGACCCCCGCCCGGTGAGCGGCTGTCACCGGGGCCCGGCGCGCCCGCGCTCGGCGCCGGACTGACACCGCCCGGAAACGGCGGAGGCCCGCCGCGCACGCCCCGGGGGGCAGTGCGCGGCGGGCCTTCGTACGCCGTGTCGAGAGCGTGCGTCAGCGCGCGTAGTACTCGACGACGAGCTGCTCGTCGCAGATCACGGGGACCTCACGACGGTTCGGCAGACGGTCGAGGCGGAACGCCAGCGCCTGCAGGTTGACCTGCAGGTACTTCGGGGTCTCGCCCTCGCCGGCCCAGCCACCCTCGCGGGCGACCTGGAACGGGGTCTTGGCGCGCGAGCGCTCGCGGACCATGACGACGTCGTCCGGGGTCACGCGGAAGGACGGCTTGTCGACCTTGTGGCCGTTGACCTCGATGTGGCCGTGGACGACCATCTGGCGGGCCTGGTAGATGGTGCGGGCCAGGCCGGCGCGCAGGACGAGGGCGTCCAGGCGGCGCTCGAGCTCGACGATCAGGGCCTCACCGGTCTTGCCGCTGACCTTGCGGGCGCGGTCGTAGGCACGGGCCATCTGGCGCTCGGAGATGTCGTACTGCGCACGCAGCCGCTGCTTCTCCAGCAGTCGGACCTTGTAGTCACTGTTCTGCTTGCGACCGCGGCCGTGCTCGCCCGGCGGGTAGGGACGGGCCTCGAAGTACTTGACGGCCTTCGGCGTCAGGGCGATGCCGAGCGCACGCGACTTCTTGACCTTGGGACGCGACTGGTTCACGTTTCCCGGACCTCCATGTAAGTTAGGTTAGCCTTACCTTAGCGAAGGAGATCGTATGTCTCGCCCTGGGAACACCACGCGCATCACGGACATCACAAACAGTGCCAACGCCACACAGGGCGCCGTCGACGCCTCATCAGGCGCCGACTTGACGGGGGTCCGATCAGCTCATGGTCAGCCGCGTCCCAGCGGGCATGAAATCGTCCGACTGCCGTCAGCAGCCGAACGCACACGAACTCTCGTACAGGGTACCGCCTCCGCGGTACTGGTCGTTCCAGGGGTTCACGCGGAGCGCCCGGAGTCGATGATCCCGCTGGAGCGCGTCGTGGGTACCGACGGCGACCTCTTCCTGCTGTTCTCCGCCGATTCACCGGCCGCACGGGCCGCCGCGCACGCCGAGGCCGACGAGCTGTCCGCCGTGCTGGAGATCACCGACGTGGCTCCCGTGGCGGTGCGCGGCCGCATCCGCGGGCGGGCCTGGATCACCGGATGGCTCACGCCGGCCCGTGACCTGCCGGCCCCCGCGGGACGGGTCCGGCTGCGCCTTGAGGTCGGCGAGGCCTCGCTGGACGACCTGTGGGGCACGGGGCAGGTCGAGCCCGACGACTTCGCCGCGGCCGAGGCCGATCCGCTGATCGCCCACGAGGCGGAACTGCTGCAGCACCTGGCCGCCGGCCACGCCGACCAGGTGGCCTGGCTCTGCGCCCTCGCCGGGGACGCGGGCGGGGCCCACCGGGCGCCCACCGGCGCGGTGCCGCTGGCGCTCGACCGGTTCGGGCTGCGGGTGCGCTTCACCGGGGCGGAGGGCACCTTCGACGCCCGCTTCGAGTTCCCCGAGCCGGTGTGCGGCCACCGGGACCTGCACCGGGCGATGCACGCGCTCTTCGACGCCGCCGAGGAGGCGGCGCTCAGGCGGCGGGACCACTGACCGGCCACCGGCCCGCCCGCCCCGCTGCTCCCGCCCACCCGCTACTCCCCCGCGAGCCGCTCCCGGACCCGGTCCAGGACGTCGGCGTAGCGCGCCTCCGCGCCGTGGCGCGTGGGCTCGTAGTAGTGCGTGCCGTGGATATCGTCCGGGGCGTACTGCTGGGCGGCGATGCCGCCGGGCAGGTCGTGCGGGTACAGGTAGCCCTTGCCGTGGCCGAGCTTGGCGGCGCCCTTGTAATGGCTGTCGCGCAGATGCGCCGGGATCGGCCCGGTCTTGCCCGCCCGGACGTCCGCCAGCGCCGCGCCTATGGCCGTGGTCGCGGAGTTCGACTTGGGCGCGAGGGCCAGCGCGATGGTGGCGTGGCTCAGGGTCAGCGCCGCCTCGGGGAAGCCGATCATCGCGACCGCCTGGGCGGCGGCGACCGCGGTCTGCAGCGCCGTCGGGTCGGCGAGGCCGATGTCCTCGCTCGCCGAGATCATCAGCCGGCGCGCGATGAACCGCGGGTCCTCCCCCGCCTCGATCATGCGGGCCAGGTAGTGCAGCGCCGCGTCCACGTCGGAGCCGCGGATGGACTTGATCAACGCACTGGCCACGTCGTAGTGCTGGTCGCCGTCGCGGTCGTACCGCACCGCGGCACGGTCGACGGACTCCTCCAGCGTGGCCAGGGAGATCTCCTGCTCGCCCTTGGCGAGTGCCGCTCCCGCGCCTGCCTCCAGCGCGGTCAGCGCCCGGCGGGCGTCGCCCCCGGCGATGCGCAGCAGGTGGCCCTCCGCCTCCTCGGACAGGGCGACCGCGCCCTTCAGGCCGCGCTCGTCGTCGAGGGCCCGCCGCACCAGGCCGCGCAGGTCGTCGTCGGTGAGGGACTCCAGGGTGAGCAGCAGCGACCGCGACAGCAGCGGCGAGATGATCGAGAAGTACGGGTTCTCGGTGGTCGCCGCGATCAGGGTGACCCACCGGTTCTCGACGGCGGGCAGCAGGGAGTCCTGCTGCGCCTTGCTGAAGCGGTGGATCTCGTCGAGGAACAGCACGGTGTCGCGGCCGTAGCCGCCGGACTCGCGCTTGGCGCTCTCGATGACCGCGCGGACCTCCTTGACGCCCGCGGTGATCGCCGAGAGCTCGACGAAGCGCTTGTTGGTGGCATGGCTGACCACGTACGCGAGGGTCGTCTTGCCGATGCCGGGCGGCCCCCAGAGGATCACCGAGGACGGGCCGGCGGGGCCGCCGCCGCCCTCGCCGACCAGCCGGCGCAACGGGGAGCCGGGGCGGAGCAGATGTCCCTGCCCCACGACCTCGTCCAGGGTGCGCGGGCGCATCCGTACCGCGAGGGGACTGCCTCCCGGCTCCCTCGACTGACGTTCCTCTGCGGCGGCGGTGAACAGGTCGGGCTCCACGGCACGAAAGCCTATGTCACCGCACTGACAGCCCCGGTCAGATCAGGGTGCTCCAGTACGACCACCAGCGGGTCAGGATCAGCAGGACGATCACGCCGTACCAGAGCACAGGGATGACCCAGTGGAACTCCAGCACGGCGTTGCGCAGTGCCGCGGGCGCCGGGATGATCTTGTTTTTCAGGTTGTGCACGAGGGTGTACCAGAACAGCGCGATCGTGACGACCCAGGCCAGCGAGCACCACAGGCACAGCGAACCGATGTTGTAGAGCGACTGGTACTGCAGCCACGTGACGAAGCCGACGCCGAAGACCGTGCCGGCCTGCAGGCCCAGCCAGAACCAGCGGCGGTAGCGGGCCCCGGCGAGGAGGCCCATGCCGATGCCGATGACCACCGGGTAGGCGACCATGCCGATCATCGGGTTGGGGAAGCCGAAGGCGTGCGCCTGCTCGCTCTTCATGATGTTGCCGCAGGAGATGATCGGGTTCAGGCTGCAGCCGGGGACGAAGTTCGGGTCCTCCAGCAGCTTGAACTTGTCGATCGTGATGACCCACGAAGCCAGCAGGCCGAGAGCACCGCAGACGACGAGCAACCAGGTGAAGGCCCTGCCCGCGCCGATGCGCTCCTGGGCGGGCTCCTCCAGGTGCCCGCCGTCGGTGAGGGTCGTGTCAACCGCCGAAGTCACCATGTCGCCGTTCCGTAGGTCGGGAATCTGCCGCACTGCCCAACGCGCGTCATGCGCGGGAAGTGCCGGGTTCCATGGTGCCGTGTCCCCCGTACGAGGGACAACGAGACAAAGTGAACGCCGTGTTGACGAGCGCTACGTGCGTGAACGCCTGCGGAGTGTTACCGAGGTGCCGGGCGGCGAGCGGGTCCCATTCCTCCGGGAGCAGTCCGAGGTCGTTGGCGCTGTCCAGGACGCGGGCGAACAGGGCCCTGGCCTCGTCCTCCCGGCCCTGCGCGGCCAGGGCGTCGGCGAGCCAGAAGGAGCACGCCAGGAAGGCCCCCTCCGTTCCCGGCACGCCGTCGGGCCCGGTGTAGCGGCGGACGAAACCGTGCAGGTCCAGCTCGTCGCGGACGGCCTCGACAGTGCGGGCGACCCGCGGATCGTCGGGCGGCAGGAAGCCGGTCTTGACGATGAACAGCGTCGCCGCGTCGAGGGCCCGGCCGCCGTAGTCCTGGACGAACACCCCGCGCCGGGCGTCGTAGCCGTTGGCGCAGACATCGGCGTGGATCTCGTCGCGCAGTGCCCGCCAGCGCTCCACGGGCGCGGGCAGCCCGGTCGCCTCGGCCATGCGCACGGCCCGGTCGGCGGCGACCCAGGACATCACCTTGGAGTGCACGAAGTGCCGGCGCCCGCCGCGCACCTCCCACAGCCCCTCGTCCGGCTCGTGCCAGTGGCCCTCCAGGTACGTCAGCATCCTGCGCAGGAAGGACCACACCTGGCGCTCCATGGGGATGCCGGCCCGCAGGGCCAGGTGCAGGGTGTCGACGACCTCGCCGTACACGTCGAGCTGGAACTGGCCGACCGCGGCATTGCCGAGCCGGACCGGGCCGGAGCCCTCGTAACCGGGGAACCAGTCGGCATGGGTCTCGGGCAGATGGCGCTCCCCGGCCACGCCGTACAGGCTGCGCAGGTCGCCGGGGTCGCCGGCGATCGCCCGCAGCAGCCACTGGCGCCAGGCCGCGGCCTCCTCGCGGAAGCCGCCGCGCAGCAGGGCGGACAGGGTCATGCTGGAGTCGCGCAGCCAGCAGAAGCGGTAGTCCCAGTTGCGGACCCCGCCGATGCGCTCGGGCAGCGAGGTGGTCGGGGCGGCGACGATGCCCCCGGTGGGCTGGTAGGCCAGCGCCTTGAGGGTGATCAGCGAGCGCAGTACGGCGTCGGGGTAGTCGCCCTCGTAACGGAATCCTGCGGCCCAGGCCTGCCAGCGCTCGGCGGTGCTGCGCAGCGCTGCCTCCGGATCGGTGCGGTGCGAGGCGCTCAGGTGCGAGGGCTGCCAGGTGAGCACGAACGGCACGCGCTGCCCGGCCTGCACGGTGACGTCGGAGCGGGTGCAGCCGTCGGAGCCGTACGTGTGCACGCCCGGGGTCGCCCGCAGCCAGGCGGAGTCGGGGCCCGCGACGGCGACGCGGTGGTGCCCGGTGCGCCGCACCCAGGGAGCGGTGCGGCCGTAGTTGAAGCGCAGACGCAGCTCGCTGCGCATGTCCACAGTGCCGCTGAGCCCCTCCACGATGCGGATGAGATGGGGCGCCCGCCCGCGCTGGGGCATGAAGTCGATCACCTTGGCCGTGCCGCCGGGCGTGCGCCAGAACGTCTCCAGCACCAGGGTGCCGGGCCGGTAGGCACGGCTCTCGCACGGCCCGCCCTCCACGGGGGCCAGCCGCCAGCTGCCGTGGCGGTCGTCGCCCAGGAGGGCGGCGAAGCAGCTCGGGGAGTCGAAACGGGGCAGGCACAGCCAGTCGACGGAGCCGTCCCGGCCGACGAGGGCGGCCGTCTGGAGGTCCCCGATGAGGCCGTAGTCCTCGATGAGCCCGCTCATAGTGAACCGATCACTGCGAGAATGCGTACATATTAGACATTAAGGATTTTAGGCTGATCCGGTGAGCCGGGCTTCCCACCGGCTCGGGAGAGGTGCACGATGCAACGTCCGGAATGGGTGCCGGCCGGGACCGACGTGGAGACCCCCAACGCCGCCCGGGTCTACGACTACTACCTGGGCGGGTCGCACAACTTCGCGGCCGACCGCGACATGGCCCGCGAGGCCCTGACGCTCTGGCCCGACCTCCCGGAGATCATGCGGGCCAACCGCGCGTTCCTGCGCCGCTCGGTGCAGTACGTCGCGACCCAGGGCGTGAGCCGTTTCCTCGACATCGGATCGGGCATCCCGACCTACGGCGCCGTCCACGAGGTGGCGCGTCCGGTCCGCCCCGACGCCCGGGTGGTGTACGTCGACGACGACCCGATCGCCGTGGCGCACAGCCGGCTGATGCTGCGGGACGACCCGCGCTGCGCGATGGTGGCGGCCGACATGACCGACCCCGTCGACCTGCTGTCCCGGCCCGAGATCGAGGACCTGCTGCGGCCGGGGGAACCGGTCGCCGTCCTGCTCGTCGCCGTCCTGCACTTCGTCCCGGACAGCGCCGCCCCCGCAAAGATCGTGGCCACGCTGAGGGAGGCCATGCCCCCCGGCAGCTATCTGGTGCTCTCGCACGCCTCCCAGGAGTCCCGCCCCGAGCAGGCCGCGCCCCTGGAGGCGCTCTACGCCCGGACCCCGACACCGCTGACCATGCGCACCCGGCAGCAGGTGGCGACGTTCTTCGAGGGCTTCGAGATGGTCGAGCCCGGGATCGTGTGGCTGACCGAGTGGCACCCGGACGACCCGGAGTCGGTCGGGCCGCACCCGGAGCGGCTGTCGGGCCTGACCGGGGTGGGGATCCGGCCGTGACGGAGCCGATGAGCCCCGTGGACACCCGCGACTTCACCGAGGCCTGGTACCGGCTGCTCCGCTCCGGCCAGGGGCTGGCCCTGCCGCCGCCGACGCTGGCGCAGGTGGCCGGCCGCACGGCGGAGCTGCTGCGCCGCTCGCTGGCCGGGACCGCGGCGGACACCCCACTGGCCGACGAGGCGGCGGCGCTGCTGGTGGACGCCCACTTCACCGATCCCGAGATCCTCGCGCACGCCGTCGCGCTGCTGCACACGCAGCGGGCCGCACCGGGCCGGGTGGCGGTCGTCTCCGGCGCGTTCGCCGCCGGCTGGGCGGCGGCCCTGCGCGAGCGGACGCTGCGCGAGCAGGAGTCGATCCAGCGCGCCGCCTTCGCCGCCCGCGAGGAGGCCGAGCGGGCCTGGCGGGCCTCGGAGGCCCGGTTCCGCGCCCTGTTCGAACACGCCGCCATCGGCATCGGCATGGCCGATGTGAACGGCACGATCCTGCAGGTCAACCAGGCGCTGCGGGAGCTGTTCTGCGCGCGGTCGGAGGATCTGCGGGGCCGCCGGGTGACCGACCTGGTGCACCCGGAGGACGCGCCGGGGGTGTGGGAGGCCTACGAGGACCTGGTGCAGGGCCGGCGGGACCGCTTCACGTGCGACAAGCCGTACTACCGGCGCGACGGCGAGGTGGTCTGGACGCATCTGACGGTGTCGCTGATCCGCGGCGAGAACGGCGAGCCCCGCTACCAGGTGGCGATGGTGGAGGACATCACCGACCGGTACCGGCTGCAGGAGCGGCTGCGTCACGAGGCGACCCACGACCCGCTCACCGGGCTGCCGAACCGGGCGGCGTTCTTCGAGCGGCTGGAGGCGCTGTTCGAGGAGCCGCAGCCGGACGCCCGCTTCGGCCTGTGCTACGTCGACCTGGACGGCTTCAAGGTCGTCAACGACAGCCTGGGCCACGAGACCGGGGACCAGCTGCTGGCGGCGGTGGCCGAGCGCCTGGACTGCGCGCTCACCCCGCTGGGGCACCTGGTGGCCCGGCTCGGCGGCGACGAGTTCGTGGTGCTGCTGGAGAACTGCCGGGGCGAGGAGGAGGCGGTGGCCGTCGCCAAGCTCGTCCTGACGACCCTCGCCAGGCCGTTCCTGATCGCCGGCCACAAGCTGGCGATCGGTGCCAGTGTGGGCGTCCTGGCGCGCACGGTGGCGGCGACCACGCCGGGCGCCGCGGTGCGCGCGGCCGATCTGACGCTGTACCGGTCGAAGGAGTCCGGGCGCGGCCGCTGGACGCTGTTCGACCCGACGCAGAACGCGCGTGCGGTGAGCCGGTACGCGATCTCCGTACGGCTGCCGGTGGCGCTGGACCGCGGCGAGTTCTTCGTGGACTACCAGCCGTTGTGCGCGCTGTCCGACGGCAGCCTGGCCGCGGTCGAGGCGCTGGTGCGCTGGCGCCACCCGCAGTTCGGCGTGCTCGGCCCGGACGAGTTCGTGTCGACGGCCGAGGAGACCGGGCTGATCATGCCGCTCGGACGGTGGATCCTGGAGCGGGCGATCGGTCAGGCCGCGGAGTGGGTGCGCCGGTTCGGGGACGCGGCACCGCAGATCAACGTCAATCTGGCGGTGCGTCAGGCGCGCAACCCGGGGCTGGTGAACGACATCACCCGCATCCTGGACAGCAGCGGCCTTGATCCCCGCCGGCTGCAACTGGAGATCACCGAGAGCGCGGTCATCGGACCCGAGGACGAGTCCCTGCGGGCGCTGCAGGCGCTCGCCGACGCCGGCGTGTCGCTGGCGGTGGACGACTTCGGCACCGGCTGGTCGAACCTGGCCTATCTGCGGAACCTGCCGGTGTCCGGCTTGAAGATCGCGGGTGCCTTCGTGTCGGACACCCACGAGGACGGGACGGAGGAGCCAGTGGGCTGGCGGATCGTCGGCGGGCTGGTGTCACTGGCGCACGCACTGGGCCTGACCGTCACCGCGGAGGGTGTGGAGACCCCGCAGCACGCGCGGTGGCTGCGCTCGCTGGGCTGCGACTGGGGACAGGGGTGGTACTTCGGCCGGCCGGTGGCACCGCAGGAGATCGCCCGGAGGATCACCGAAGGTCACTCTGCGTACCCCGCGAGCAAAAGCGAGGCAAAGTCGGGGCCAAAATCTTGACTCTGCGTGAGGGCCGCGAGTTAGATGAAGTTCCGGAGGCAATTGGTCCGGGTCGTCACGGTTCGCGGTACCGCATCGTGATTCACGGCGAGTCCCGGATTCCGGTTTCCCGGCGTTCCCGGTGATGCGGGTGATTCCGGCGTTCCCGGTGGTTGCCCCACGACATGGTCGACGCTCCGGCGTCCTTGAATCGAGCACTCGTCGCCCACCCGTCATGGACCCCTCTCATGACAACAGACCCCGTCACCGGCACCACCGCGCGGACCGCCCGCCTCGCGGAACTCCCCGCCGGCAGACCCGGGCACCATCAACGACGGTTCCCGGCCCGCACCGGGACGCCGAACCAGGCACTTCCCCGCCCGGGCGGATCCCCAGGCACCCCCTGGGGGCTGCTCGCGGCGGGGAAGCGATGAGCGGCGCCGACCGGTGCGCCCGCACGGCCTGCCCCTGCCCCGCCGCCCGTGACTCGCTCTGCACCGCTGCGCGCGTCGTCGAACCGGCTCTGACCGTCCCCGGCGAACTCCACTCGCCGGGTGGTGCGGATCCGTTCGGTGCCGCCGACACGCACAGCCGCGTGTTGGCGTTGGAGCGGCTGCATGGACACCCGCTCGGGATGGACACTTCCCACGGTACGCCCCGGCGTTCCCGCCGGAGAGTGCCGCGTGCCGGTCGACGCCGCCCTTCGCGACCTCCCCGGCGGACGCACGCGCGCGGTCCGGCCGGGCTCCCCCGGCCGGACCGCGCACCAGGCGCCGGGCTCAGGCGAGCCGCTCGCGCACCGCGCCGACGATCCCGTCGACCGGCACGGCGGTCTGCTCGCCGCTCTCCAGGTCCTTCACCTGCACGACGCCCTCGGCGAGATCGCGCTCACCGGCGACGATCGCGAGCCGGGCGCCCGAACGGTTCGCGGACTTCATGGCGTTCTTCAGGCCCTTGCCGCCGAAGGCGAAGTCGGTGGCGACACCGGCCCGGCGCAGCTCGGTGACCGCGCCGAACAGCACGCGGCGCGCCTCCTCGCCCATCGGGACCGCGAACACCTGCGTGGGTGCGGGCAGTTCGAGCTCCACGCCCTCGGCCTTGAGCGCGAGCACGGTGCGGTCCACGCCGAGCGCCCAGCCGACGGACGGCAGCGCGGGGCCGCCGATCATCTCGGACAGGCCGTCGTAGCGGCCGCCGCCGCCCACCGCGGACTGCGAGCCGAGGCCGTCGTGGACGAACTCGAAGGTGGTGCGGGTGTAGTAGTCCAGACCGCGCACCAGCTTGGGGTCGTCCTCGTACTCCACGCCCGCCGCCGTCAGCAGTTCGCGCACCTGCTCGTGGTAGGCCTTGCAGGCCTCGCAGAGGTGGTCGCGCATCATCGGGGCGCCGACGAGCTGCTTCTGCACCGTGTCGCGCTTGTCGTCCAGGACGCGCAGCGGGTTGATCTCGATCCGCCGCCGGGTGTCCTCGTCGAGGTCGAGGCCGCGCAGGAAGTCCTGCAGCGCGGCCCGGTAGACCGGACGGCACTCCTTGTCGCCCAGGGAGTTGAGCAGCAGGCGGAAGTTCCGCAGTCCCAGCGACCGGTACGCGTCCACGGCCAGGATGATCAGCTCGGCGTCCAGCACCGGGTCCTCGGCGCCGATCGCCTCGGCGCCGACCTGGGAGAAGTGGCGGTAACGCCCCGCCTGCGGACGTTCGTAGCGGTAGTAGGAGCCCGAGTACCAGAGCTTGACCGGCAGATTGCCGACCTTGTGCAGATTGGCCTCCAGCGCGGCGCGCAGCACGGAGGCGGTGCCCTCGGGGCGCAGGGCCAGCTCCGTGCCGCCCTTGGTGGTGAGGGTGTACATCTCCTTGGTCACGATGTCGGTGGACTCGCCGACGCCGCGCGAGAACAGCTCCACCTGCTCGAAGCCGGGGGTCTCGACATAGCCGTAGCCGGCCCGCCGCAACGGCGCGGAGATCGCCTCGCGTACCGCCAGGAACACGGCGGAATCGGGCGGCAGGAGGTCATAGGTGCCCTTGGGGGCCTGAAAGGTGCTCACAGGAAGTCTCTCGTCACATTCCTCGTCGCGGAGGAGCCGTCTGACCGGCCTCTCCGAGGCCGCGGGCCAGCTCCGCGAGATACGGGTTGGAGGCGCGCTCACGGCCGATGGTCGTCTGGGGACCGTGACCGGACAGCACCACGGTCGAGTCGTCGAGCGGCAGGCACACACGGGCCAGCGACGCGTACATCTCGTCCATGTCACCGCCGGGCAGGTCGGTGCGTCCGACGGAGCCGGCGAACAGCAGGTCGCCCGAGAAGAAGACCGAGGGGATCTCGGCGGTCTCGGGCAGCCTGAAGGCCACCGACCCCTTGGTATGGCCGGGCGCGTGCGCCACGGTCAGCTCCAGACCGGCCAGCTCCAGGCTGCTGCCGTCGGCGAGCTCCCGGACGTCGTCCGGCTCTCCGATGGTGAGTTCACCGAGCAGTTGGGCGCCGATGGAACGCCCGAGGGCCTTCTCCGGGTCGTCCAGCATGTAGCGGTCGCGCGGGTGGATCCAGGCCGGGACGCCGTGCGCCCCGCAGACCGGAACGACCGAGGCCACGTGGTCGATGTGGCCGTGGGTGAGGATGACGGCGACGGGCTTGAGACGGTGTTTGGCGAGCGTGTCCTCGACGCCCTGGGTCGCTTCGTGACCCGGGTCGATGATCACGCACTCCTCACCCGCGGCGGGGGCCACCACGTAGCAATTGGTGCCCCAGGCCCCGGCGGGGAACCCGGCAATGAGCACGTTCGTCCTTCTGTCGGCTGTCGTTCGCGGCAGGTCGTGCCGCCCGAGGGCGACGTCCTGAGCCTACCGGCGTGAACGCGGCCATCGCGAACCAGTAACGTCGCTGGACTGTGGGCGTGGCGGGCGCGAAGATCGGCCACGACGTACCTACAGACGTACAAGCACATTCGACAGTTCGAGCAGAGGGCATCGGGAGACGGCTCAGTGGTCACCAAGGATCAGCGGCGGCGCCAGCTCGCCCGGGAGAAGTTCGAGCGCCAGCAGGAGCGCCGGGTGGGTGCGCGCAACCGCGCACGGCAGCGCAACGCGGTGATCGCCGCCGTCGTGGCGGTCGTCCTGGCCGCCGGGGCCACGGCCTGGGCCGTCGGCGCCTTCAGCGGCGACTCGAAGCAGGACGAGGCGGCCGCCAAGGCCTCCCCGAGCGCGGCGTCCAGCGCCGCGCCCAGCAAGGTGCCCGACCCGTGCGCCAAGCCCGCGGCGGGCGCCCCCGGCACCGAGCAGTGGAAGAAGGAGCCCGCGGTCACCATCGACGCGGCCAAGAAGTACACCTTCGACCTGCAGACCACCTGCGGCGACATCGCACTGGACCTCGACGCGAAGAACGCGCCGCACACGGTGAACTCCTTCGCCTTCCTGGCCGGCAAGGGCTACTTCGACCACACCAAGTGCCACCGGCTCACCACCTCCGGCATCTACGTGCTGCAGTGCGGCGACCCGACGGGCTCCGGCTCCGGCGGTCCCGGCTACACGATCCCGGACGAGAACCTGAAGGCGAAGGCGGTCGCCAAGGGCACGTACCCGGCGGGCACCGTCGCGATGGCGAACACCGGCCAGCCGCACACCGGCGGCAGCCAGTTCTTCCTCGTCTACCAGGACAGCCCGCTGCCGCCGTCCTACACGCCGTTCGGAACGATCACGGCCGACGGCATGGACGTGCTCAAGAAGATCGCCGCCGCCGGGGACTCGACGGGCGCCGGTGACGGTGCCCCGAACGCGACCGTGGTGATCAACAAGGCGACCGTCAGCGCGTCCTGAGCCGTGTCCCCGCACCCGCGCGGTGAATTCGCGGGTGCGGGATGCGGACAGCCGGGCCACCGGTCGCCTATGTTGGCGTTGTGTAGGGTGCCTGCGCCGACGGCTGCACGCGCGAGTGGCAGCCCGTCGGGACCGGCCAGGGCACGGCCCGGCCGGATGGAACTGTGGACGATGCCGTGTGCCGTGAAGAGGCCGGGCATCACGTGGAGGAGGCGCTGTGAGCAGCGACCCGTGGGGCCGCGTCGACGAGACGGGGACCGTGTACGTGCGTACGGCCGAGGGCGAGCGTGAAGTCGGCTCGTGGCAGGCGGGCTCCCCCGAGGAGGCGCTGGCCTACTTCGAGCGGAAGTACGAGGGTCTCGTCGTCGAGATCGGCCTCCTCGAACGCCGGGTGAAGACCACCGACCTGTCCGCCAAGGACGCGCTGACGGCCATCGAGCACCTGCGGACCGCGGTGACCGAGGCCCACGCCGTCGGGGACCTGGCGGCACTGGGCAAGCGGCTGGACGGGCTGACCGCGCTGGTCGACTCGCGCCGCGAAGAGCGCAAGGTGGCCAAGGCCAAGGCCTCCGAGGAGGCCAAGTCGGCCAAGGAGAACCTGGTCGTCGAGGCCGAGCAGCTGGCCGAGAGCGAGCAGTGGCGGGCCGCCGGTGAGCGCCTGCGCGCGCTGGTCGACACCTGGAAGGGCCTGCCCCGGCTGGACCGCAAGACCGACGACGAGCTGTGGCACCGCTTCAGCCACGCCCGTTCGGTCTTCTCCAAGCGCCGCAAGGGTCACTTCGCGCAGCTGGACGCGCAGCGCGAGGAGGCCCGGCAGCACAAGGAGAAGCTGGTGGAGGAGGCGCAGGCGCTGTCCGGCTCCACCGACTGGGGTCCGACCGCCGCGCGCTACCGCGAGCTGATGACCGAGTGGAAGGCCGCCGGCCGCGCGCAGCGCGAGGCCGAGGACGACCTGTGGAACCGTTTCCGCGGTGCCCAGGACGTCTTCTTCGCGGCCCGCTCCGAGGTCTTCGCGGAGCGGGACACCGAGCAGCGCGAGAACCTCGCGCTCAAGGAGGAGCTGGCCATCGAGGCCGAGAAGCTGCTCCCGGTGACCGACCTGAAGGCGGCCCGTGCGGCCTTCCGCGGCATCAACGAGCGCTGGGAGGCGATCGGTCACGTGCCGCGCGACGCCCGGCCGCGGATCGAGGCCCGCATGCACGCGGTCGAGCGCGCCATCCACGACACCGAGGAGTCGGAGTGGCGGCGCACCAACCCCGAGGCGCGGGCCCGGGCGGCGGGCCTCACCGGCCAGCTGCAGGCGGCAGTCGACAAGCTGCGTGACCAGATCGAGAAGGCCAACGCGGCGGGGAACACCTCCAAGGCCGACAAGCTGCAGCGCGAGCTGGACGGGCGGCAGGCGCTCCTCGACCAGGCGCTGAAGTCGCTCGACGAGTTCAGCGGCTGACAGCGGCCCGCACCGCCGGACCATACGCGCGGGGCCCGTACGCGATGCGTACGGGCCCCGCGCGCTGTCGTGGGCTTCCAGCCGCCCCCTGGAGCGCGCTGTCGGCGCCTGTCAGCGCTGGCGTGCCGAGGTGACCCGGTAGACGTCGTAGACGCCCTCCACGCCGCGTACGGCCTTCAGGACGTGGCCCAGGTGCTTGGGATCGCCCATCTCGAAGGTGAAGCGTGAGGTGGCGACCCGGTCACGGGAGGTCTGGACGGCCGCGGACAGGATGTTGACGTGCTGGTCGGACAGCACGCGCGTGACGTCCGACAGCAGGCGCGAGCGGTCCAGGGCCTCGACCTGGATGGCGACCAGGAAGACCGACGACTGCGTGGGCGCCCACTCGACCTCGATGATCCGCTCGGGCTGCTGCGACAGCGCCTCGACGTTGACGCAGTCCGCACGGTGCACGGAGACGCCGTTGCCGCGGGTGACGAAGCCGATGATCGGGTCGCCCGGCACCGGAGTGCAGCACCGCGACAGCTTGACCCACACGTCCCGCTCGCCCTTGACGATGACACCCGGGTCGGCGGCCGACCGTCGCTTGGTGCGGCTGCGCGAGGGCATCGTGATCTCGGCGATGTCCTCGGTCGCGCCCTCTTCGCCGCCCAGCGCCTCGACGAGCTTCTGCACCACCGACTGGGCGGTGATGTGCCCCTCGCCGATCGCCGCGTACAGCGCGGAGATGTCGGGATAGCGCATCTCGTGCGCCAGGGTGACCAGCGAGTCGCCGGTGAGCACGCGCTGGATCGGCAGGCCCTGCTTGCGCATGGCGCGCGCGATGGCGTCCTTGCCCTGCTCGACGGCCTCCTCGCGGCGCTCCTTGGAGAACCACGCGCGGATCTTGTTGCGCGCCCGCGGGGACTTGACGAAGCCCAGCCAGTCGCGGGACGGCCCCGCCCCGGCGGCCTTGGAAGTGAAGACCTCCACGGTGTCGCCGTTGTCGAGGGTCGATTCCAGCGGCACCAGACGGCCGTTGACGCGCGCGCCGATGGTGCGGTGACCGACCTCGGTGTGCACCGCGTAGGCGAAGTCGACCGGCGTGGCACCCGCGGGCAGCGCGATGACGTCGCCCTTGGGCGTGAAGACGAAGACCTCGTTGCGCGACAGGTCGAAGCGCAGCGACTCCAGGAACTCGCCCGGGTCCTCCGTCTCCTTCTGCCAGTCCAGCAACTGCCGCAGCCACGCCATGTCGTTGACCGCGTCGTCCTTCTTCGCGGACTTGGGGCTGTCGGTGCGCACCTTGGAGGCGCCGGCGACGGCCTCCTGCTTGTACTTCCAGTGCGCCGCGATGCCGTACTCGGCGCGGCGGTGCATGTCGAAGGTGCGGATCTGGATCTCGACCGGCTTGCCGCTGGGCCCGATGACCGTCGTGTGCAGCGACTGGTACATGTTGAACTTGGGCATCGCGATGTAGTCCTTGAACCGCCCCGGTACCGGGTTCCACCGCGCGTGGATGGTGCCCAGCGCCGCGTAGCAGTCGCGGACGGTGTCGACCAGGACCCGGATGCCCACCAGGTCGTAGATCTCGGCGAAGTCGCGGCCCCGCACGATCATCTTCTGGTACACGCTGTAGTAGTGCTTCGGGCGGCCGGTGACGGTCGCCTTGATGCGGGCCGCGCGCAGGTCCTGCTGCACCTGGTCGGTGACGACCGCCAGGTACTCGTCCCGCTTGGGGGCGCGCTCCGCGACGAGCCGGACGATCTCGTCGTACATCTTGGGGTAGAGGATCGCGAAGGCGAGGTCCTCCAGCTCCCACTTGATGGTGTTCATGCCCAGCCGGTGCGCCAGCGGGGCGTAGATCTCCAGCGTCTCGCGGGCCTTCTTCTCCTGCTTCTCCCGCTTGAGGTAACGCATGGTGCGCATGTTGTGCAGACGGTCGGCGAGCTTGATCACCAGGACCCGCGGGTCCTTGGCCATCGCCACGACCATCTTGCGGACGGTCTCGGCCTGCGCGGCCTCGCCGAACTTGACCTTGTCCAGCTTGGTGACGCCGTCCACCAGCAGGGCGACCGAGTCGCCGAAGTCGCGGCGCAGCGCGTCCAGGCCGTACTCGGTGTCCTCCACCGTGTCGTGCAGCAGCCCCGCCATCAAGGTGGCCGGGTCCATGCCGAGCTCGGCCAGGATCGTCGTCACCGCGAGCGGGTGCGTGATGTACGGGTCACCGCTCTTGCGCTTCTGGCCGCGGTGCCAGCGCTCCGCCACCTGGTAGGCGCGCTCGATCTGGCGCAGCTGCGACGCGTCGCCCTTGGGATCGTTGCTGCGCACTATGCGCAGCAGGGGCTCCAGCACCGGGTTGTACGGGCTGGAACGCTGCACGCCCAACCGGGCGAGGCGTGCGCGGACGCGGTTCGACGAGGTCGCGGGCCGGTTCGGCGCCACGCTGCCGGGGGTGCGCACGGGCCGGGCTCCCGGTGTCGCCGGCGGCGCCTTGGGAGCTGTGCTCTCCGCAGGGGCGGCAGGCGCGGCGGAAGGAGCCGCGGAGACGGAGGACGCCTCGCGGCCCTCCGCGGCGGTCATCGGCTGGGTCGACCTGGCCTCGTCTTGCAAGGGCACTCCTTCTGGGCCCCTCCTGTCCGAGAACGGGCAAGGAGGGAGGGTCCGGTACCCCATGGTAGCGATGTGACCGGGTGAACCGCGTCCCGTCCCGCCCCTCCCGTCCCGCGGCACGCCGGAACGGGCCCGGAACGCCTGTGGTGCCCGGTCGCACGACCGGGCACCACAGGGACGGCGACGTTGCCGCTCAGACCGCGATCAGGGCCTCCAGCGGGGCCCCGGCCAGGGACGGGGCGAGCCGCGCGCGGCCGCCCAGGAAGCCGAGCTCCAGCAGGACGACGACGCCGGCGACCTCGGCGCCGGTACGGCGGATGAGGTCGAGGGAGGCCTCGGCCGTCCCGCCGGTGGCGAGGACGTCGTCGATGACGAGCACCCGGTCGCCGGCCCCGAACGCGTCCTGGTGGACCTCGATCTCGGCCGTGCCGTACTCCAGCTCGTACCTCTGCCCATGCGTGGCCGCGGGGAGCTTGCCCGCCTTGCGGACCGGGACGAAGCCCAGTCCGGCGCGGGCCGCGGCCGGGGCGGCGAGGATGAACCCGCGCGCCTCCAGTCCGACGACCTTGTCGGCGCCGTGCCGGGCGCAGACCTCGGCGAGGGCGTCGACCAGGGCGCCGAACGCGCCCGGGTCGGCGAGCAGCGGGGTGATGTCCTTGAACGTCACGCCCGGCTTGGGGTAGTCGGGCACGTCCCGGATACGGCTGAGCAGCAGGCTGCGCAGCTCGCTCCGGGCGGCGTCCGTTGTCGTCATCTGTGGTGTTCCTCGGTGCTTCTGCTTCAGCGGCGCTTGCCGGACGGGCGGTTGCGGCCGCGGTTGCGGGACGGCGTCTCGCGCCGGCCGCCGGCCGCTCCCGCGGTGGCGGCGTGCGGGTCGTCGTCGTCGTGGTCACCGTGGTCACCGGGGCCGCCGTCCGCCGCTTCCGCGGAGTCCTGCGGGTCGTCCCCGCCCAGCTCGGCACGGCGGGCGTCGGCGGCGCGCTTGGCGAGCACCCGCTTGCGCAGCGCCTTCATCTGCGGGTCGCGCTCCTTGAGGTCCGCGACCAGCGGGGTCGCGATGAAGATCGAGGAGTACGCACCGGCGGTGAGGCCGACGAAGAGCGACAGCGCGATGTCGTTGAGCGTGCCCGCGCCGAGCAGCCCGCCACCGACGAACAGCAGGCCGGCGACCGGCAGCAGCGCCACGACCGTGGTGTTGATCGACCGCACCAGGGTCTGGTTGAGGCTGCGGTTGGCGAGCTCGCTGTACGTGTAGCGGTTCTGCTTGGTGATGTCCTTGGTCGTCTCCTTCAGACCGTCGAAGACGACGACGGTGTCGTAGAGGGAGTAACCGAGGACGGTGAGCAGACCGATCACCGTGCCGGGCGTGACCTCGAAACCGACGATCGCGTACACGCCGATGGTGATGGTGAGGTCGTGCAGCAGCGCGATCAGGGCGGCCACGGCCTTGCGCCACTCGAAGGCGATCGCCATGTAGATCGTCACCAGGACCATGAAGATCACCAGGCCTTCGAAGGCCTTCTTGGAGATCTCCTCGCCCCAGCTCGGACCGATGATCTGCGGGTCGATGTCGCCCGGCTTGATGTTCAGGTCCTGGGCGATGTCGCCCTGGATCTTCTTGGCCTCGTCGAGCGTGATGTCGCTGATCTGGATGCGGACGCTTCCCGTGCCGAGCTTCTGCACGAGGGCCTGATGCCCGTCGGTGTCGCTGTCGATCCGGTCCTGGACCTGTGACACCGACATCGAGGTCTTGGGCGTGGTGAACACCGCGCCGCCGGAGAACTCGATACCGAGCTTCAGGCCGTTGACGACCAGACCCAGGATCGCGGCGACCGTGATCAGGATCGAGACGGTGTACCAGATCTTGCGCTTGCCCACGAAGTCGTAGGCGATCTCGCCCCGGTGCAGGCGGTGCCCGAGGTTTCCGAGCCGGGACATCAGGCCTCCTTGACGTCGGTACGGCCCGCGGGGCGGCGGGTGCGGCGCAGCGGGGGGGTGACGCCCAGGGCGCGCGGGTCGAGTCCGGACCAGGGATGTCCGCCGGCGTAGAACTTCTTGCGCGCGAGGATCGTCATGAGCGGCTTGGTGAACAGGAAGACCACCGCCACGTCGAGCAGCGTCGTCAGGCCGAGGGTGAAGGCGAAGCCCTGCACCTTGCCGACGGAGACGATGAACAGGACGGCGGCGGACAGGAACGACACGAAGTCCGAGACGAGGATCGTGCGCCGGGCGCGCGGCCATCCGCGGGCCACGGCGGGCTGCAGGGAGCGGCCCTCACGCAGTTCGTCACGGATGCGTTCGAAGAACACGATGAAGGAGTCGGCGGTGATACCGATGGCGACGATGGCACCACAGACCGCCGGCAGGTTCAGCGCGAAGCCGATGGCCGGGCCGAGCAGCGTCATGATCTCGTAGGTCAGGATCGCGGAGACCACGAGGCTGAGGATCGCGACGAAGCTCAGACCCCGGTAGTACGCGATCAGGTAGAGCATGACCAGCGCGAGACCGACCGCGCCGGCGATGATTCCGCCGTGCAGCTGCTCGCCGCCGACCGCCGCGGAGACCTTGGTGACGTCGGACTTGTCGAAGGTCAGCGGCAGGGAGCCGTAGGACAGGACATTGGACAGATCCTGCGCGCTCTCCTGGGTGAAGCTGCCGTAGATCTCCGCGCTGCCGCTCAGGGTCTGGTTCACCGAGGGGGCGGAGACGACCTCGTTGTCCAGCACGATCGCGAACTGGTTGTTCGGCGGCTGCTGCTGGGAGAGCTGCGAGGTGATCTTCGAGAAGTCCTTGGAGCCCGTGCCGTCGAAGGACAGCGTGACGACCCAGCCGTTGCCGCTCTGCGTGTCGTACTGGGCGGCCGCCTTCTTGACGTTCTTGCCGTCGACGGCGGACGGGCCCAGCGCGTACTTGGCGCGGCCGTCCTGGCTGCACGCGACGATCTTGTCGGTGGGCTTGGCCTTCAGGTTGAGGTTCGCGCGGGCTTCCTTGTCGGAGCAGTCCAGCGCGGCGAGCTTCGCCTGCAGGTCGGCCGGGATCGAGGTGTCCAGCGTGCTGCCCGGGGCGGCCGGGGTGGTGGCCGGCGCGCTCGCCGGAGCCGACGGGGGCGCCGAGGCCGGCGCGGACGGCGTGCTGGACGAGCCCGACTTCAGCGCGTCGGTGACGGCGCGACCCTGCGTCGAGGAGCTCGGGGACGGGGAGGTGCTGCTCGTCGCCCCGGTCGAGGCCGTCGGGGAGGGCGAGGCCGGGGACGACGCCTTCCCGGAGGGGCTGGACGAGGGAGAGGGCGAAACGGGCGGGGTGTTGGCCACCTCGGCGAGCACGGGCCGGAAGTAGAGCTGGGCCGTGGTGCCCACCTGCTTCTCCGCCTGCTCCGCGTTCGTGCCCTTGGGGATGTTGACGATGATGTTGCGATCGCCCTGCGTCTGGACCTCGGCCTCGGACACACCGAGACCGTTGACACGCCGCTCGATGATGCCGACGGCGGTGTCCATGTTGGTCTTGTTGATCGCGTTGGACTGATCGCTCTTGGCCGTCAACGTGATGCTCGTGCCGCCGGCGAGGTCAATGCCCAGTCGCGGCGTCGTGTGGCCGGAGAGGAACATCCCTCCCGTGAGCGCCACGATGGCCAGCAGGATCACTGCCAGCGCCCGCCCGGGGTATCCCTGGCTCCCCGAGGGCTTGCGGCCCCTCTTCGGTGCTGCCACCTTCTCGATTCTCCCTGTCCAACCGCCCTGCGGACCTGCGCGCGCAGCAGGGCGGCACGATGTGTTGTACGGACGTGCCGACGCGTAAACGTACCTGCCCCGGGTGTCGTCCCGGGGCGGCGGCGTTACTTGGAGTCGGTGCCGTCCGTCTTGGGGGCGTCCTGCACCTTGGCCTCGTCCGTGGACTTGGCGAGGTCGACGCGGTCCTCGTCCTCGGCGGAGTCGTCGGCGTGCTCGGCGTCGGTGGCCTCGAACTCCGGCTCGGGCTCCGGCTCGATGCCGTGGACGATGCGGTCGTACTCGGCCTGGTCCAGCACGGCCGCGATGGCGTTCTTCGCGAAGTGCGCGTGCACACCGTCGGCCAGCTCGAGCAGCACCGTGTCGTCGTTGACCTCCTTGACGACCGCGTACATGCCGCCGATGGTGCGGATGCCGGCACCCGGCGCCATCTGGTTGCGCATGTCTGCGGCCTGGCGCTGCTTGTTCTTGGCGGAGCGGGTCATCAGCAGCATGACACCGATGATCAGAACGAAAGGCAGGATCTGGATGAGGTTCATGGTGTCAGGACGGTCCTTCGCATGGCCACGGTGGCCTCGTCTACGGGATCTGCGGGCTTGGGTCGTCGTTCCGGAGGACGACGTCGGCGGAGTCTAAGCGTTCGTTCGCCGCTGGAACAACGCCAAGCATTACACCGTGGTTCCTGCGGCGGCGAGTCTCCCCGCCGTCAAGGGCCGAAGAGCCCGTCTTGCCCGGGTCCGCCGCCCTGCGGGGGCACGAGTCCAAGGTGTGCCCACGCGGCGCGAGTGGCCACCCGACCGCGCGGTGTGCGCGCCAACAGCCCCTCGCGCACCAGGAACGGCTCGGCCACCTCCTCCACCGTCTCGCGCTCCTCCCCCACGGCCACCGCCAGTGTCGACAGCCCCACGGGCCCGCCGCCGAAGAGCTTGAGCAGCGCCTGCAGAACGGCCCGGTCCAGCCGGTCCAGGCCGCGGCCGTCGACCTCGTAGACGTCCAGGGCGCGCGCGGCGATCTCCCGGGTGATCCTGCCGTCGGCCTTGACCTGGGCGAAGTCGCGGACGCGGCGCAGGAGTCGGTTGGCGATGCGCGGGGTGCCGCGGGAGCGGCCGGCGATCTCCGCGGCGCCGTCGGCCTCGATGCCGACGTCCAGGAGCCGGGCGGAGCGGTGGATGACGCGCTCCAGTTCGGCCGGGGCGTAGAACTCCATGTGGCCGGTGAAGCCGAAGCGGTCGCGCAGCGGCGGCGGCAGCAGTCCGGCCCGGGTGGTGGCGCCGACGAGCGTGAACGGGGGCAGTTCCAGGGGGATGGCGGTGGCGCCGGGGCCCTTGCCGACGATGACGTCGACGCGGAAGTCCTCCATCGCCATGTAGAGCATCTCCTCGGCGGGCCGGGACATCCGGTGGATCTCGTCGAGGAAGAGCACCTCCCCCTCGGCGAGGGAGGACAGGATCGCGGCGAGGTCGCCCGCGTGCTGGATCGCGGGGCCCGAGGTGATGCGGATGGGAGCGCCCATCTCGGCCGCGATGATCATGGACAGGGTGGTCTTGCCGAGCCCGGGCGCGCCGGAGAGCAGCACATGGTCCGCGGTGCCGCCCCGTTGGCGGGCGGCCTTGAGGACCAGGTCCAGTTGTTCGCGGACCCTTTCCTGGCCGACGAACTCGTCCAGCGCCTTGGGCCGCAGAGCCGCTTCGACGGCCTGGTCCTCGCCGTCGGCGGAGGCGCCGACCAGACGATCGGCGGTGGTCGGTACGGACTCGTCGTCCCAGTTCACTTCGGTGCGCCTTACGGTCAGCGGACTGCGGTCAGCGGGCGGGGGTTCAGCGGGTCCGGTTCAGGGTCTGCAGGGCGGCCCGCAGGAGGGCGCCGACGTGCGGTTCGGCACTCGCCTCGGCCTGCGGGGCGACGGCCGCGACGGCCTCCTCCGCCTCACGGGGCTGGTAGCCCAGGCCGATGAGCGCGGTGTGCAGCTGCTCGCGCCAGGAGGCGGGCCCGGCGGCCGCGGCGGGACGGGCGGCCGCGCTGCCCACGGGTGCGCCCAGACGGTCCTTGAGCTCCAGCAGAAGGCGCTGGGCGCCCTTCTTGCCGATGCCCGGCACCAGGGTGAGCGCCTTCTCGTCACCCGTGGCGACGGCGGCGCGCAGGGCGTCGGGCGTGTGCACGGCCAGCATCGCCTGGGCCAGCCGGGGGCCGACGCCGCTGGCGGTCTGCAGCAGCTCGAAGACCTGGCGTTCGTCGTCGTCGGCGAAGCCGTAGAGGGTCAGGGAGTCCTCGCGCACCACCAGGGAGGTGGCCAGCCGGGCCTGCTCGCCCAGCCGGAGCGCGGCCAGGGTGCCCGGGGCGCACTGCACGGCCATGCCGATCCCGCCGACCTCGATCACCGCGGTGTCGGGGGCGAGGGCCGCGACGGGCCCGCTGACGAAGGCGATCATGAGGTGCGCTCCTGGATTCGTGCTCGGGCGGCCGCGTGCGCCTGCTGCAGGCGATTGGTCGCGGTGCCGCGCCAGATGTGACAGATGGCCAGCGCCAGCGCGTCGGCGGCGTCCGCGGGCTTGGGCGGGGCGTCCAGCCGCAGCAGCCGGGTGACCATGGCGCCCACCTGGGCCTTGTCGGCCCGGCCGCTGCCGGTGACGGCGGCCTTGACCTCGCTGGGGGTGTGCAGGTGCACCGGCAGGCCGCGGCGCGAGGCGCACAGGATGGCCACCGCGCTCGCCTGCGCCGTGCCCATCACGGTGCGGACGTTGTGCTGGCTGAACACCCGTTCCACGGCGACGGCTTGGGGCCGGTACTCGTCCAGCCAGGCCTCGATGCCGCGTTCGACGAGGACGAGGCGCTCGCCGATGTCGGCGTCCGCGGGGGTGCGGACCACCCCGACTCCGGCCATCCGCAGGGGTGTTCCGGGGGCGCCGTCCACCACGCCGACACCGCACCGGGTCAGTCCCGGGTCCACGCCGAGCACACGCACCGCGCCCCTCCCTCCTTCGGTCAGCTGTTCAGCCGTTCCTGGAGGTTATCGGGTGGCACCGACAACGACGGCGGCCCGGTGGGGGTGTGTCCCCACCGGGCCGCCGCGCGAGCCGTACGGCGCCGGGGCCGCTCAGGCGTCGACCTTCTCCATGATCTCGTCGGAGACGTCGAAGTTGGCGAAGACGTTCTGCACGTCGTCGCTGTCCTCGAGCGCGTCGATGAGCTTGAAGATCTTCCGGGCGCCCTCCTCGTCCAGTTCCACCTGCATGGTGGGGACGAAGTTGGCCTCCGCGGAGTCGTAGTCGATGCCCGCCTCCTGGAGCGCGGAGCGGACCGCGACCAGGTCGGTGGCCTCGCTCAGCACCTCGAAGGACTCACCGAGGTCGTTGACCTCCTCGGCGCCCGCCTCCAGGACCGCGCCGAGCACGTCGTCCTCGGAGAGCTCGGCCTTGGGGACGATCACGACGCCCTTGCGGTGGAACAGGTACGACACCGAGCCCGGGTCGGCCATGGAGCCGCCGTTGCGGGTCATCGCGACGCGCACGTCGGAGGCGGCACGGTTGCGGTTGTCGGTGAGGCACTCGATGAGCACCGCGACACCGTTCGGGCCGTAGCCCTCGTACATGATCGTCTCGTAGTCGGCACCGCCCGCCTCGAGACCGGCACCGCGCTTGACCGCGCTGTCGATGTTCTTGTTGGGCACCGAGCTCTTCTTCGCCTTCTGGATGGCGTCGAAGAGGGTCGGGTTGCCGGAGATGTCGGCACCGCCGGCGCGTGCCGCGACTTCGATGTTCTTGATCAGCTTCGCGAAGAGCTTGCCGCGCTTGGCGTCAATCACGGCCTTCTTGTGCTTCGTCGTAGCCCATTTAGAGTGGCCGGACATCAGCCTGTCTCCTTCACGTCACCGATTGCTTCACGAACACTGCGATCCTACCGGGATCGTGTCACCCGGCGGCGCGCACCATGTCGACGAAGTAGCGGTGCACCCGGTGGTCCCCGGTCAGTTCGGGGTGGAACGAGGTGGCCAGCAGGTCGCCCTGGCGCACGGCGACGACCGTGCCGTCGTCGAGTCGGGCCAGCGAGGCGACCCCGCTGCCGGTGGACTCGACCCAGGGGGCGCGGATGAAGACGCCCTCCACCGGGCCGCCGTCGACGCCCTCGACCTCGACCGCGGTCTCGAAGGACTCGTTCTGCCGTCCGAAGGCGTTGCGCCGCACGGTCATGTCGATCCCGCCGAAGGTCTCCTGGTCGTCGCGGCCGTCCAGGATCTTGTCGGCGAGCATGATCATGCCGGCGCAGGTCCCGTAGACCGGCAGGCCCTCGCGGATGCGCTCGCGCAGCGGCTGCATCATGCCGAAGAGCACGGCCAGCTTGGACATGGTGGTCGACTCGCCGCCGGGGATCACCAGACCGTCGATCTCGGCCAGTTCCTCGGGCCGGCGGACCGGGCGGGCGAGGGCGTCGGCTTCGGCGAGGGCGACGAGGTGCTCACGGACGTCGCCCTGGAGGGCGAGGACGCCGACGGTCGGAGTACTGCGTGACAGGGGTGGCACGGTGGAGCCTTCCGGAGGTCTGGGTCGGGCACGGCGGACGGGCAGGCCGTCACCGGCCCGCCCGTCGCGGGGCGCTCACCAGCCGCGGTTGGCGTACCGCTCGGTCTCGGGCAGGGTGTCGCAGTTGATGCCGACCATGGCCTCGCCCAGGTTGCGGGAGGCGTCCGCGATGATCTTCGGGTCGTCGTAGAAGGTGGTGGCCTTCACGATGGCGGCGGCGCGCTTGGCCGGGTCGCCGGACTTGAAGATGCCGGAGCCGACGAAGACGCCCTCGGCACCGAGCTGCCGCATCAGCGCGGCGTCGGCCGGGGTGGCCACACCGCCGGCCGAGAACAGCACGACCGGCAGCTTGCCGAGCTCGGCGACCTCCTTGACGAGCTCGTAGGGGGCGCGCAGCTCCTTGGCGGCGGCGTACAGCTCGTGGTTGTCGTAGCCGCGCAGGCGGGCGATCTCGTTCTTGATCTGGCGCAGGTGGCGGACCGCCTCCACGACGTTGCCGGTGCCGGCCTCGCCCTTGGAGCGGATCATGGCCGCGCCCTCGGCGATGCGGCGCAGGGCCTCGCCCAGGTTGGTGGCGCCGCAGACGAAGGGCGTGGTGAACGCCCACTTGTCGGAGTGGTTGACCTCGTCGGCCGGGGTGAGGACCTCGGACTCGTCGATGTAGTCGACGCCGAGCGACTGCAGCACCTGGGCCTCGACGAAGTGGCCGATGCGGGACTTGGCCATGACCGGGATCGAGACGGCCTCGATGATGCCCTCGATCATGTCCGGGTCGGACATGCGCGCCACGCCGCCGTCCTTGCGGATGTCGGCCGGGACCCGCTCCAGGGCCATGACGGCCACCGCGCCGGCGTCCTCGGCGATCTTCGCCTGGTCCGGGGTGACGACGTCCATGATCACGCCGCCCTTGAGCTGCTCGGCCATGCCGCGCTTCACGCGCGCGGTGCCGGTCTCAGGGGACTGGGGGGTGCTGGGAAGCGTGCTGGACACGGTGACCTCACTCGGCGACGGGACTTCTGGGGGGAGCGGCATTTGCCCTGTATCCCATGGTGGACCGCGCGAAGTGGACCGGAAAAGGGCCAATCGCGCCTCAGTGGCCTGCCGCGCCGTCCGCGGTGAGGACGGCCGGGGGCTCGTCGTCCATTTCGAACGTCACCGGCCGCGGGGCGTGCCCGGCGAGCCGGAACCAGCGCACCTTGCGGTGGGCGCGCAGCGCCCGGGCGGCGCGCACGGCGTCGTTGTGGAAGCGGCGGGCCATCGGCACGCGGCGCACCGCCTGGGTGAGTTCCCGGGCGGTGTCCTCGCCGCCGGGCGCCTGCCGCACGGCGTCGACCGCGTCGGCCTCGGAGAACACCGCCCGCAGCGCCTGGCTCAGCTCGCTCTCGGCCACCTCGCGCTGGTCGTCCTCCGCCTGCCGGGCCGAGTGCGCGGCCTCGTAGAGCACGATGCTGGCCGCCGGGTCCAGCACGCCCGCCGTGGCGAGCTCCTGGGCCACCGAGGCCCTGCGCAGCAGCTGTGCGTCCAGCGCGGCGCGGGCGGCGTCGATGCGCGCGTGCAGCCGGTCCAGCCGGCCCGCGGTCCAGCTCAGATAGAGGCCGATGGCGACAACCGCCACGGCCACCCAGATGATGGTGGTCACGGGCGGCAAGGCTACCGGTGCGCGGGGCGCGGCCCGCCGGGCGGCGGACCGTCACCCCTCGCGACGGCTCAGTCGCGCGCGAAGCCGAACCGGGCGCGCAGCCCGACGCGCTCGTCGGCGGCCACCGCCGCGGCGCCCGCGGTGACCGTCTCGTAGACCGCCAGGATGTCCGAGGCCACCCTGGACCAGTCGAAGCGCCGCACGTGCCGCGAGCCGAGTTCGCGCAGCTGGGCCCGGCGCTCGGGGTCGCCGAGCAGCCGTACCGCCGCCTCCGCGAGGGCCTGCGGGTCCTCGTTGGGGAAGACCTCGCCGGCCGCTCCCTGGTCGAGCACCTGGCGGAAGGCGTCCAGGTCGCTGGCGAGCACCGGGGCGCCCGCCGACATCGCCTCGACCAGGATGATCCCGAAGCTCTCGCCGCCGGTGTTCGGCGCGACGTACAGGTCGACGCTGCGCAGCAGGCGCGCCTTGTCCTCGTCGCTGACCATGCCGAGGAACTCCACGCGCGAGCGCATGTCCGCGGGCAGGTCCTCCACGGCCTCCTTCTCGTCGCCGCGCCCGGCGACCAGCAGGCGGGTACCGGGGCGCTCCGCGAGGATCCGGGGAAGCGCCTTCATGAGCACGGGCAGCCCCTTGCGGGGCTCGTCGATGCGCCCGATGAAGCCGATCGTCCCGTTCTGCCACTCGGACTTGGGCTGGGCCTCGGCGAAGAAGCGCACATCGACGCCGTTGGGGATGACCACGGCGTCCCCGCCCAGGTGCTCGACCAGAGTGCGCCGCGCGTACTCGCTGACCGCGATGCGGGCGCTGATCTTCTCCAGGGCGGCCTGGAGGATGGGGTAGGCGGCGATCATCGCCCGCGAGCGGGGGTTCGAGGTGTGGAACGTGGCCACGATCGGCCCCTGCGCCGCCCAGCAGGTGAGCAGCCCCAGCGAGGGCGACGAGGGCTCGTGGACGTGGATGACGTCGAAGGCGCCCTCGTGCAGCCAGCGCCGCACCCGGGCGGCCGACAGGAAGCCGAAGTTGAGGCGGGCCACCGAGCCGTTGTACGGGACGGGGACGGCCCGTCCCGAGGAGACGACGTAGGGCGGCAGCGGGGTGTCGTCGTCCGCGGGGGCCAAAACGGAGACCTCGTGGCCGAGCGCGATCAGGTGCTCGGCCAGGTCGCGGATGTGGAACTGGACGCCTCCGGGGACGTCCCAGGAGTACGGGCTGACAATCCCGATCCTCAAGATTTCTCCGTTCCGGAGCGGTCGGAGGCGGTGCCGGACACGGGAGGGGACGCCGCGACGGACCCGCCGGGTTGCCCGGGAACACCGGTGCCGGCCGGCTCCTCCGGACGGGCTTCGAGGTCCTCGAGCCACAGCCGTTGCAGCATGTGCCAGTCCTCGGGGTGCTCGGCGATCCCGGCGGCGAAGACGTCCGCGAGCCGCTGCGTCATGGCGGCGGTCCTCTCGGTGCGCGTGCCGCCCTCGGGGACCTCCACAGGGGGGTGGACGCGGCCCTGGAGGGTCCGCGAGGCGTCGTACCAGAGGGTGACCGGCAGCAGGAGCGCGCCGGTCTGCACGGCGAGCAGCGCGGGCCCGGCAGGCATCCGGGCGCGCGCGCCGAAGAAGTCCACCGGGACGCCTGAGGCGGACAGGTCGCGGTCCGCCACCAGGCAGACCAGGCCGCCGTCGCGCAGCCGCCGCGCCAGGGTGCCGAAGGCGGCGCCGCCGGTGTGCGGCAGCACCTCCATGCCCAGGCCCTCGCGATAGGCGACGAACCGGTCGTACAGAGTCTCCGGCTTGAGGCGCTCGGCGACGGTGGTGAAGGGCACGCCGAGCTTGGTGGTGACCCAGGCGCCGGCGAGGTCCCAGTTGGCCATGTGCGGCAGGGCGAGGACGACACCGCGGCCCGCGGCCAGGCCGTCCTCCAGGTGGTGCAGGCCCTCGGCGGCGAAGCCCTCGCGGACGCGTTCCTCGCTCCACGCGGGCAGCCGGAAGGACTCCATCCAGTAGCGCAGGTAGGAGCGCATGCCGGCCCTGGACAGCTCGCGCAGGCGGGCCCCGTCGGCGTCCGGCACGACCCGCGCCAGGTTGTTCTCCAGCCGGGTCACGCCCTTGCCGCGCCGGCTCCACGCGAAGTCGGCCACCGCGCGCCCCAGGCCGTTCGCCACCGGCTCGGGGAGGCGCTTGACCGCGCCCCAGCCCAGTCCGTACAGCGCGTCGGTCAGCCGGTCCTTCACGCCGCCCCGCTTCCTTCGCGCGCCGCGGCGTCGGCCTCGAAGGCCTCCCGGCGCACGGTGATCACCCGCTGCACCAGCGTGACCAGGCTGCCGACGGCAACGATCCACAGCGCGATCGGCAGCAGCCACTGGATGCCCGGCACGCCGAACTTGTGCAGACCGGCGAAACCGCAGGCCACCAGCGAGATCACCAGGCGCTCGGCGCGCTCGACGAGCCCGTTGACGGCGACCGGGAGGCCGATGCTCTCGCCACGTGCCTTGGTGTACGACACCACCTGACCGCTGGCGAGGCAGAAGATCGTCACCGCGCACAGCACGAGGTCGTCGCCGCCCCCGGCGTACCACAGGGCGAGGCCGCCGAAGATGGCCGCGTCGGCGACCCGGTCGAGCGTGGAGTCGAGGAACGCCCCCCACCGGCTGGAGACGCCGGCCTGGCGGGCCATGTTGCCGTCGACCAGGTCGGAGAAGACGAAGAGCGTGATCACGACCGTGCCCCAGAAGAACTCGCCCCTGGGGTAGAAGACCAGCGCTCCCGCGACCACGCCTCCGGTGCCGATCAGCGTGACCGTGTCCGGGCTGACGCCCAGGCGCAGCAGAAACGCGGCGAACGGTGTGAGAACACGCGTGAAGAATGCACGCGCGTACTTGTTCAGCATGGCCTTCCCGGAGGTCGGTGGTGCCCGGCGCGGCTCCGGCGGCCGCCCGGCTGGCCCATCGTAGCCAGGTGGGGTGTTCCGGATGCGCCGGGCTCCCGCCCCACGGGCACACGTACGACGTATGGACGCACCGTGACGCGCGTGGGAAGGTCGAATTACCGCGGGCGCCGCAGAGGCCGCCCTGGTCGGGTGGTCTCCCGTGGCGCGCAGTCCCCATGCCGTGACGGACCGGGAGGCGAGGCACATGGGTGACAGGAGAGACGCAGGCCCAGGAGCCGCCGGAAGGGCATCGGCGGCCGACCGGCCCGCCGACGTACGCAACGTGGTGCTGGTCGGCCACAGTGGCTCCGGGAAGACGACACTGGTCGAGGCACTCGCCCTGGCCACCGGGTCGGTGAACCGCGCCGGGCACGTCGCCGACGGCGGCACGGTCTCCGACCACGACGAGATCGAGCACCGCCAGCAGCGCTCGGTGCAGTTGTCGCTCGTCCCGGTCGAATGGGACGGAATCAAGATCAATCTGCTCGACACCCCCGGCTATGCCGACTTCGTGGGTGAGCTCAGGGCCGGTCTGCGCGCTGCGGACGCGGCCCTGTTCGTCGTCTCGGCCGCCGACGGCGTGGACGGCGCGACCCGCATGGTCTGGGACGAGTGCGCGGCGGTCGGCATGCCGCGCGCGGTGGTCATCACCCATTTGGAGGCGGCACGCGCCTCCTTCGAGGAGATGACCGAGACCTGCCGCCAGGTCTTCGGCGGCGACTCCCCCGAGTCCGTGCTGCCGCTGTACCTGCCGCTGCACGGCCAGGAGAGCGCCGGCGGCGACGGGCACCGGCCGGTGACGGGTCTGATCGGGCTGCTGTCGCAGCGGATCTACGACTACTGCTCGGGCGACCGGGAGGAGGGCACGCCCGCGCCCGACGACGTGCCGGTGATCGACGAGGCCCGGGCCCGGCTCATCGAGGGGATCATCGCCGAGAGCGAGGACGAGACCCTCATGGACCGCTACCTCGGCGGCGAGGAGCTGGACCGGAAGACCCTGGTCCAGGACCTCGAACGGGCCGTCGCCCGCGGCTCGTTCCACCCCGTGCTCGCCGCCGCCCCCGCGGCGGAGGGCTGCACGCAGGGCATCGGCACCGTGGAGCTGCTCGAACTGATCACGGGTGGCTTCCCGACCCCGCTGGAACGCGAGGTCCCGCGGGTCAGCACCCCGCAGGGCACGCCGCACGACCAGCTGACCTGCGACCCGGACGGGCCGCTGGCGGCCGAGGTGGTCAAGACCTACTCCGACCCGTACGTGGGCCGGATCAGCCTGGTGCGGGTCTTCTCCGGCACGCTGCGCCCCGACGAGACCGTCCATGTCTCCGGGCACGGGCTGGAGGACCGGGGTCACGAGGACCACGACGTGGACGAGCGGATCGGCGCGCTGTCCTCGCCCTTCGGCAAGCAGCAGCGGCCGGTGCCGCACTGCGTCGCGGGGGACCTGGCGTGCGTGGCGAAGCTGACCCGGGCGGAGACCGGCGACACGCTCTCCTCCAAGGACGACCCGCTGCTGATGGAGCCGTGGCTGATGCCCGACCCGCTGCTGCCGGTCGCCATCCGGGCGCACAGCAAGGCCGACGAGGACAAGCTGTCGATGGGCCTGTCCCGGCTGGTCGCCGAGGACCCGACGATGCGGCTGGAGCAGAACCCGGACACCAACCAGGTGGTCCTGTGGTGCCTGGGCGAGGCCCACGTCGACGTCGCGCTGGAGCGGTTGCGCACCCGCTACGGGGTCCAGGTGGACTCGATCCCGCACAAGGTGGCGCTGCGCGAGACGTTCGGCGAGAAGGCGACGGCACGGGGCCGGCACGTCAAGCAGTCCGGCGGGCACGGCCAGTTCGCGATCTGCGACATCGAGGTCGAGCCGCTGCCGGTCGGTTCCGGCATCGAGTTCGTCGACAAGGTCGTCGGCGGCGCCGTGCCGCGGCAGTTCATCCCGTCGGTGGAGAAGGGCGTACGGGCGCAGGCCGCCCGGGGCGTGGCGCTGGGCTTCCCGGTGGAGGACATCCGGATCACGCTCGTCGACGGCAAGGCGCACTCGGTGGACTCCTCGGACGCGGCCTTCCAGACCGCGGGCGCGCTCGCCCTGCGCGAGGCGGCGTCGCACTGCCGCATCCATCTGCTGGAGCCGGTGAGCGAGGTCCAGGTGATGGTGCCCGACGAGTACGTCGGGCCGGTCATGAGCGATCTGTCCGGCCGCCGGGGCCGGGTGCTGGGCACCGAACCCGTCGGGCAGGGCCGCACCCTCGTACGGGCCGAAGTGCCGGAGATAGAGATCGGTCGCTACGCGGTCGATCTGCGTTCGCTCTCGCACGGAATGGGTCGCTACCGGCGCATCCACGCCAGGCACGAGCCGATGCCTCCGCAACTGGCGGCCAAGCTGAGAGAGCAGCACGCCCAGGAGGTGGGCGCCAAGTAGCCCACGGGCGGCACAAGTCGGCGGGCCCGGCGGAACGATCAAGTTCCGTCGGGCCCATGACGCATGTCACACACCCGTATACGCTGTGTGGGCAGCACGGGAGGAATGCCGAGGCTGTGGCCGGGGAATGTGCCGGACGGGCTTTCGCCTGCGCGGACGGCACGAGGAGGGGGCGCTAGTGAGCAACAGTTACGACTTCCTGAGCCCGGGCGCGCAGATCCCGCTGAGCGGCGCCGACGGCCAGACGGCCGCCACCCAGGCGCTGGCCTCGGCCGCCTACCGGGACGGCAAGCTCGACGCGCTGTCCGAGGCGGACGCGGGCATGACCGTCGTCACCCCTCCCAAACTCTCATTGCTGCAGGCCAACTTGGGCGAGGCCTTCGCCCGCGCCGTGCAGAACCGGATGCTCGGCGCGGCGCGCAACGAACTGGTGCAGTCCTTCGGTGCCGAGCCGCAGACCGTCGTCGAGCACTGCCTGGCCGCCAATCGCATCCGGCAGGAGCGGGACAACCGGCTGACCGGCATCATGGTCGTCTTCGGCCTGGTCTTCCTGCCCGGCGTGCTGCTCTGGCTGGGCGCGTTCCAACTGCGCAGCACGATCAAGAAGGCCGAGGGGTCGCGCACCGGGCTGCTGGGCTCCGTCGTGCTGCTGGTGGTCGGCTTCTTCGCCGTCCTCTTCGTCCTCAACCCGCCACTGACCGGCTTCTGGTCGCAGTACCTGCGCGTCATGATGGTCGCGCCGGTGCTCGGCTGGTTCTGGGCGAAGCGGATCTGCGAACGGACCGCCAAGGACCTGCGGGACCGCTGGGCGGGGCTGGTCTCCGGCAGCGGCGTGGGCGCCAAGATCCCCGAGGCGGTGCCCCGCAACCCCAACGAGACCCGGGCCGAGAAGCTGCGCCAGAGCCTGGCCAAGCTCTCCGCCGAGCAGCAGAGCAACGTGGTCTTCTACGCCGGGCCCAAGGGCATACTCGGCATGGGAACCCGCTGGGGCGACTGGCAGATGGCCGAGGAGCTGACCCCGCGGGAAGGCCTCGGCGAGATCCACCCGTTCCGCAGCTGGGACGTCATCAAGGCGGTGCACGGCCGGCTGCGCGAGCTGGAGCGCGGCCCGCTGCACACGGGCGGCTTCCCCAAGCCGGTCATACGCCATTGGATCGTCGCGCCGATCGGTGAGGGCGCCAAGAAGGTCACCCGGCCCACCGGGGCCGACGTCGAGGGCTACACCGTCAGGGACTTCGAGATACAGCGGATCTGCAACGAGCAGCAGTTCGGCAAGGGCAACCGCCACTACCTCGGGGTCCAGTTCGTCCTGTGGGACGGGCAGTTGGTGATAACCCTGCTGGTCACCGTGACCGTGCTGGCGAGCACCCTGCGCGTGGAGGTCACCGGTCACGCCCTGGGTCCCGTGCACTCGCTCTTCACCTCGGCGCCCGACCCCAAGGAGAAGAAGGTCAGCCACCCGGTGAAGTTCTGGGAGACCAGGACGGTCGCCATGCCGCTGGTCGAGAGCGACGAGGTGGTGCGGCTCGCCGCCCGCGCGCCGCTGTCCCGCTTCCCCCAGGTGCTGGAGTACCTGGGCGGCAAGATCGTCCTTCCCGAGCCTTTCGGGCTGCGGCACACCTGGGCCTCGGCGCCCTGGACGCACCGCTTCATGGCCGACGACGCCCTGCGCGCGGCCACCCCGGTGCTGCGCGCGGTCCACTCCGCCGCCATCGAGGTCATGCGGGAGAACGGCGTGGACACCGAGAAGTTCGCCAGCCGCTCGCTCTTCCTGAGCACCGCGGTGCAGAGCGCCACCCCGTCCGAGGCCGACGTCTACTGACACCGTCCCCGGCGGTCGCAGGCCGCCGGGTCAGCCGGTGGGCCAGGCGTCCGCGAGCATCTTGCGGGTGTCCGCGAGGAGCTGCGGCAGCACCTTGGTGTGCCCGACCACCGGCATGAAGTTGGTGTCGCCGCCCCAGCGCGGCACCACGTGCTGGTGCAGGTGCGCGGCGATCCCGGCACCGGCGACGGCACCCTGGTTCATGCCGATGTTGAAGCCGTGGGCGCCCGAGGCCGACCGGAGGGCGGCCATGGCCCGCTTGGTGAAGTCCGCCAGCTCGGCGGTCTCCGCCAGGTCGAGGTCGGTGTAGTCGGCGACATGGCGGTACGGGACCACCATCAGGTGACCGCCGTTGTACGGGTAGAGGTTGAGGACCGCGTACACGGCGGTGCCACGGGCGATGACCAGCCCGTCCTCGTCGCTCATCTCCGGAATCGCGCAGAAGGGACAGCCGTCCCCGGCCCCGGGGCCGGTCGGCTTGTTCTCACCCTGGATGTACGCCATGCGGTGCGGCGTCCACAGGCGCTGGAACGCGTCCTGCGTCCCCACTCCGTTCTGCAGTTCCGGCTCACTCGTCATGCCTTGCAGCATATGGCGTCGGCCCCGGTCAGCGTGTCGCCGGGGGCGCTCCCCCGCGCAGCGCAGGATGCTGGCCCCATGCCCTTGCAAGACGAGCGGCGGCTGCGCGAGTGGGAGCGCCGCGGGAGCGTGCCGCTGTCCCTGTCGTCCCTGGTGTTCCTCGTCACCTACGCCGTGCGTGTGCTGGCTCACGGCCTGCCGCGCGACGTGCGTGACCTCCTGCTGCTGATCACCGTCGTGACCTGGGCCTTCTTCATCGCCGACTATCTGCTGCGGGTGGCGGTGGCACCCCACCGCTGGTCCTATGTGCGCCGCCGCTGGCTGGACCTGGTGGTGGTGATCATGCCCCTGCTGCGTCCGCTGCGCATCCTGCAGAACTACTCCACCGTGCAGAGCCGCCAGGAACGGCCCCGGCTCTCCCTGGAGGCCCGGGTGATGTCCTACGCCGGGCTCACCACGCTGCTGCTGGGCTTCGCGGCGAGCGTGCAGGTGTACGCGACCGAGCGGCAGGCACCCGGCGCCACCATCCGCACCTACGGCGACGCGGTGTGGTGGGCCTGCTCCGCCGTGACCACGACCGGCTACGGCGACGTGGTGCCCGTCACGGCCAAGGGGCGGCTGATCGGGGCCGGCGTGATGATCCTGGGCGTCGTCCTGATCGGCGCGGTCGTCGGCTCCTTCTCGTCCTGGCTGACCAAGAGCTTCCGCCGTCCCGAGGAGCGCGGGGACGGACAAGGGCCCCCGGGGGACGGGTAGTCCTCCCGGGGGCCCTTGCACGCCGTACGGGCGGGGCCGGCCGTCAGACCTGGACGCGGTCCTCGACGGCCTTGGCGATCTCGGCGAGGGCCTCGTCGCGCGGGATGCCGTTCTTCTGCGAGCCGTCGCGGTAGCGGAAGGAGACCGTGCCCGCGGCCATGTCCTCGTCACCGACGATGACCATGAAGGGCACCTTGCTCTTCTGGGCGTTGCGGATCTTCTTCTGCATGCGGTCCGCGGAGCCGTCCACCTCGACCCGCAGGCCCTTCTTGCGCGCCTCGGCGGCGAAGTCCTCCAGGTACGACACGTGCGCGTCGCCGATCGGGATGCCGACCGCCTGCACAGGGGCCAGCCACGCCGGGAAGGCGCCCGCGTAGTGCTCCAGCAGCACCGCGAAGAAGCGCTCGATGGAACCGAAGAGCGCGCGGTGGATCATGACCGGGCGCTGTTTGGAGCCGTCGGCCGCCGTGTACTCCAGGTCGAAGCGCTCGGGCAGGTTGAAGTCGAGCTGGACGGTCGACATCTGCCAGGTGCGGCCGATGGCGTCCTTGGCCTGGACGGAGATCTTCGGGCCGTAGAAGGCGGCGCCGCCGGGGTCCGGGACGAGCGGCAGGCCCTGCTTCTCGGCCACTTGGCGCAGGACCTCGGTGGCCTCGTCCCAGGTCTCGTCCGAACCGACGTACTTCACCGGGTCCTTGGTGGACAGCTCGAGGTAGAAGTCGGTGAGGCCGTAGTCGCGCAGCAGGTTGAGGACGAAGGTGAGCGTCTTGTCGAGCTCCTCGGCCATCTGCTCGCGGGTGCAGTAGATGTGCGCGTCGTCCTGCGTGAAGCCGCGGGCGCGGGTGAGGCCGTGCACGACGCCCGACTTCTCGTACCGGTACACGGTGCCGAACTCGAAGAGCCGCAGCGGCAGTTCACGGTACGACCGGCCACGGGCGTCGAAGATCAGGTTGTGCATCGGGCAGTTCATGGGCTTGAGGTAGTAGTCGACGCCCTCGTCCAGCTGCATGGGCGGGTACATGCCGTCGGCGTACCAGTCCAGGTGGCCCGAGGTCTCGAAGAGCTTCCCCTTGGTGGCGTGCGGGGTGTAGACGAACTCGTACCCCTCCTCCTCGTGCCGGCGGCGCGAGTAGTCCTCCATGACCCGGCGGATGATGCCGCCCTTGGGGTGGAAGACCGCGAGGCCCGAACCGATCTGCTCCGGGATGGAGAACAGGTCCAGCTCGGAGCCGAGCTTGCGGTGGTCGCGCTTCTCGGCCTCGACGAGGAAGTCCAGGTATTCCTTCAGCTCGTCCCTGGACGGCCAGGCGGTGCCGTAGATGCGCTGCAGCTGCTTGTTCTTCTCGCTGCCGCGCCAGTAGGCGGCGGCTGAGCGCATCAGCTTGAACGCCGGGATGATCCGGGTGGTGGGCAGGTGGGGACCGCGGCAGAGGTCCTTCCAGCACAGCTCGCCGGTCTTGGCGTCCAGGTTGTCGTAGATGGTCAGCTCGCCGGCGCCGACCTCGGCGGAGGCGCCCTCGGCCGCGTCGGCGGCGGAGCCCTTGAGGCCGATCAGCTCCAGCTTGTACGGCTCGCCGGCCAGCTCCTCGCGGGCGGTGTCGTCAGTGACGGCACGGCGGGAGAAGCGCTGACCCCGCTTGACGATCTCCTGCATCTTCTTCTCGATGCGCTTGAGGTCGTCGGGGTGGAAGGGCGTCTCGACGTCGAAGTCGTAGTAGAAGCCGTCCTTGATGGGCGGGCCGATGCCGAGCTTCGCCTCCGGGAAGAGCTCCTGCACGGCCTGCGCCATCACGTGCGCGGTGGAGTGGCGCAGGATGTCGAGGCCGTCCTGGCTGCCGATCTCCACGGCCTCGACCTCGTCGCCGTCGGCGATCTCGTACGCGAGGTCCTTCAGCTGACCGGCGACGCGCGCGGCGACGACGGTGCGGTCGCCCTCGAAGAGCTCGGCGGCCGTCGTGCCCGTGGTCACCACGCGCTCTTCCCGCTCATCGGAATCGCGTTTGATGGTCACACGGACGTCTGACACCGGTCTCTCCTGACGTATGTCCCAATGGGGCCCGGCAGCGGAAGCTGCACCGCTGAATCCTACCGAGCCCCGCGGGTCCGCCGCGAAGTGATCGCTGCCGGGAGGGCGCGTCACCCGCCGAAGGAGTCCTCGAAGGTGTCGACCCCGCCGTGCAGCGCCTTCAGCAGCCGGTCGCGGTCGGCCTCGTCGACGTGGACCGGCGTCGGCGCGGTCGGGTGCGTCAGGTACCGGAAGCCGGTGCGGGTCTCCAGCCGGCCCGACAGCCGGATCGGCAGTCCCACCAGATGCGCCTGGGCGGCGATCCGGTAGGCGTCCTCGGCCAGGCGCACCCGGATGTGCCGGACGTCCGCCCCCGCCAGCACCCGCAGCCGCACCGTGCCGCTGCCGGAGGGCCGCGGGCGGCGCAGCCGGGTGACCGTCCCGGTGACGCGCACGTCCACCGACGGCTCCTCCCGCACGTAGCGCTCGCTGGCGGCCTCCAGGGCCGGCAGATCGCCGGGGGAGAACTCGACCGGCTCGGGCACGGCCGCGAAGCCGGCCGGTGGCCCCGCCCCCGGGGCCCAGGACAGGGTGACGACCACGCCCTCGGTCCCGCGTATCAGACGGATCAGGGAGTCGGCCAGCTCATGGCAGACCCCCAGGCCCACGGCGGCGTCGAAGGCCTCCATGCCGCCGGTGGTGCGCTGGTAGTCCACCGCGTCCCGGGCGGCCTGCAGCGCGCGCAGCAGCGTCGCGGTGACGGACCGCCCCTCCGGGACCGGCGAGTAGGCGGTGAGTTGGTGTCCCGCCGGAGCGGGGCCGACGAGCACCTGCTCCAGGTAGGCGGAGGCGTGGCCGGTGTGCCGCTGGCCGAAATAGCCCCAGCGGTCCCGTTCGGCGCGGGCCGCGGCCATGAGCATGATCCGGGCGGCCGAACGCAGCTGCTCGGCCGCGGTCCACGTCACGGCCGCCCCGTCGATCAGCGGCACCGAACGCTGCCAGCGGATCTCGTCACCCGGCACGGCGAGCGCGGTCAGCACCTCACGCGCCGAGGGCACGCCGCAGCGGGCGAGGGCGTCCAGCGCCTCGCCGAGCAGTTCCTCGTGATCCGCGTAACGGACTTCGCCCCGCCGGTCGGGCACCAGGAGGCTCATACGGGCGGAGGCCCCGGTGTCGCCGGGCGGCGTCCAGCGCGTGTAGCGGCCGGGTGTGCCGCCGCGCAACTGCCAGCCGTGGCGGGCCAGCAGGGCGGTGAGCACTCCGGGGTCGACCCGCTCGGGGTCGGGCGGCACGATTGCGTCGTCGGCCGGCCGGCTCATCAGGGCCTCCCTCCCGCCCCGACCCGGGTCATGATCTCGCACAGGGCGCGGTCGTCGAAGATCCGCGCGGTGGGTATCCGCACGGTGGTCTTGCGCTTGCCGGTCACGGCGTGGCCGGCGAGGTTCGTCCAGTAGCAGCAGTGTCGCAGTTCCAGCCGGTCGTGGCCGGCCCGCAGCCAGTCCTCCTGCGTGCGCGGCACGAGCATCACCACCAGGATCTTGTGCACCGACACCGGCGACCGGGCCAGCTTCACCAGGTGCTCGTTCTCGAGCGTGAAGGCGAAGGTCGGCCCGGGCGGACGTGGCGCCACCTGGTAGGTGCACTTGAGCTGCACCTTGATCGTGACCTCGTCGTCGATGTCGTGGCCACGTGAACTGTGACTTATGTGCCAGTCGATCCCGTTGTCCGGAAAGGGCTGGGCGAGCGAACAACCCGCGGCCGCGGCGACCGCGTGCAGATAGCCCACCTGCAGGGTTTCCATGCTGGTGGTGGTGGCGAGCCCGCCCCGCAGCGGTGCGACCCGCCCCGGCAGCAGCCCGCCCGGTATGGGCTGCTCGAGCGCCATCGCTCTCCGTGCCTCTCCGGGCCGCGGGACTCCTGGTGATTCCCCGTACCCTGTCCATCCCCATCGACGTCAAGTCACAAACGAGCCGGGTTCGGTGACATCCGGTCACGGGTACTCATCACAGTGAGCGATCCGTCAATTCGTCACCTTTGTACGGGGGGTGCGCCATGCCGCACTGGTACGACGGCCCATTGGCCGCCTTCGACACCGAGACCACCGGCGTGGACGTCGAGCGGGACCGTGTGGTCTCCGCCGCGCTGGTGGTGCAGGACACGCCGCACGCGCCGCCGCGCACGACCGGCTGGCTGATCGACCCCGGCGTGCCGGTCCCGGACGGCGCCCGAGCGGTGCACGGCCTGGACGACGCCTACTTGCGGGCCAACGGCCGCCGGCCGGGCCCGGTCATGGAGGAGATGGCCCGGGCACTCGCCGACCAGGCCGCCCTGGGCGTGCCCCTGGTGGTGATGAACGCGCCCTTCGATCTCACCCTGCTGGACCGCGAGTTGCGCAGGCACCGCGGCACCGCCCTGGACGGCTACCTGGTGCGCGGGCCGCTGCGGGTGCTCGATCCTCGGGTGCTGGACAAGTACGTCGACCGCTACCGCAAGGGCCGCCGCACGCTCACCGATCTGTGCGCGCACTACGGAGTGGCCCTGACCGACGCGCACGACGCCTCCGCGGACGCGCTCGCCGCGCTGGCCCTCGTGCGCGAACTGGGACGGCGCTTCGCCGAGCGCATAGGCACGATGCCGCCGGCCGAACTGCACGCCCGTCAGGCCCTGTGGCACGCCGGTCAGGCACGGGGGCTGCAGGCCTGGTTCGCCCGCAGCGGCACGGACGAGCGGGTCGACCCGGCCTGGCCGCTGCGCCCCTCCGCCCCGGTCACCGCGTCGGAGGAGCCCGCGGCGTAGGGCGTCAGGACCGCGGCACGCGCAACGGCGGAAGGCCGGTCCTTGAGGACCGGCCTTCCGTGGTGCGTGGGCGATACTGGGATCGAACCAGTGACCCCTTCGGTGTGAACGAAGTGCTCTCCCGCTGAGCTAATCGCCCGGGAACGTCCTGAACCATACAGGGCCCGGGGCACTGCGTTCAAACCACTTGGCCGCCGTCCGCCGCGTCGCGGTCCAGCCGGGCCGCGAGACCGCGCCTGCCCCGCCGCATCATCAGCGCGTGGTTGGCCCGGAACAGCGGACGGCACAGCACGGCGAGCCGGCGCATCAGCGGCTTGTTGACGATCACGTCCTCCTCGAACAGCAGGCGCGTGCCGCCGCCCGTCCCGCCCGCGCCGACCGTCCAACGCACCCAGCCCTCCAGGTCGCCGCTCATCGCCGCCTCCAGGACCCGCGCCGCCGGGTCGCGCCGGGTCTGCCGCGCGGTCACCATCAGGTCGTACGGCAGGACCGAGCGGAAGCGCAGCATGCCCACGGTCTCGCCCGTCTGCCGCACCTCGCGGATCTGCGGCCACCACGACGGGTACTGATCCGGCCGCTCCAGCAGGCCGTAGACCGCCTCGGGCGGCGCGGGCAGCTCCCACAGCGTGCGGAAGCGGTAGCGGCTCCAGTCCATGGAGCCAGTGTGCGTACTCAGCGCGCATCTGAGTAGCCGCGCGCATGACGCCGGGCCGGGCCCGGCGCCACACTCCGACGCATGGACCCGACCCGCCCGCACACCGATCGCTGTCCCGGCTGCGGCTGGTACCTGCCCGCACCCGTCCCGCCGATGGCGCCGACGCCGGCCTGCCCGCGGTGCGGGACGACGCTGGTGGGGCCGGCCGCCGACGAACTGCGCGACACCGACCGCGCGATCCGGCGCCTTGACGCCGAACGCGGCCGGCTGCTCATGCGGCGCGCGCAGCTCCTCGCCCACCTGCGGCCCGCCTTCCCGGCCCCGCCGACTCCCGTGTGGGGCAAGCCGATTGCGGCGTCCGACGCCTCGCCTCGGACGGTGCAGAACCTGCTGCTGGCGCTGGGCGGGCTGCTCCTGGCGGTCGCCGCGGTCGCCTTCACCGTCATCAGCTGGGGCCACCTCGGCATCGCCGGCCGCTCCGCGGTCCTGGGTGTCCTCACGCTGGCCGCCGCGGGCGTCCCCGTACTGCTCCTGCGGCGCTCGCTGGTGGCGACGGCGGAGGTCGTGGCATGCCTCGCCCTGGTGCTGCTGCTCCTCGACGCCTACGCCCTGCGGCGGGTGGCCTTCCCCGAACCGGACGGCCTGCGCTACGCGGCGGTCGCCCTGGCCGTCGTGAGCGCCGCCTGGGCCGCTTGCGCCCGGCTGCTGCCGCGCCTCGTGCTGCCCGGGCCCCTGGCGTTCGTGCTGGCCCAACTTCCCCTGCTCCTCTGGGCGTCGGCCGCGCGGTCCGGCTACGCGACGGCGGCGGCGCTGCTCGCGACTTCCGCACTCGACACGGTGGCCGCGCTGCGCGCCGCGCGCCCCGGCCCCCGCCTGACCGCCACTGTGTGCGGCACCGCGCTCGGCCTGTGCGGACTGCTGACCGCGGGCGTCCTGTCCGGCGCCGCGACCGGCACCGGGGCGGCCCTGCGGGCGAGCGGTCTGCTGCTCGGCGCGGCGGCGATCGCGGGCACGGCCGCCCTGCGGCGCGCGCCTGCCCCGCCC
>NZ_JARAWX010000082.1:0-645 GCF_033793585.1 Streptomyces sp. MI02-7b
GTGAGCTTGAGGATCGTTGTAGCGGTGAAGTACGTGCCTGATGCCACGGGTGATCGTCACTTCGCGGGGGATCTGACGACGGATCGTGATGCGGTGGACGGTCTGTTGTCGGAGTTGGACGAGTATGCGGTGGAGCAGGCGTTGCAGATTGCTGAGGCGTCGGATGGTGCCGAGGTGACGGTGGTGACGGTGGGTCCTGGGGATGCGAAGGACGCGTTGCGCAAGGCGTTGTCGATGGGTGCGGACAAGGCGGTGCATGTCGAGGACGAGGGTTTGCACGGCAGTGATGTGATGGCGACGTCGCTGGTGCTGGCGAAGGCGATCGAGCGTGTGGGGTTCGATCTGGTGGTGATGGGGATGGCGTCGACGGATGGCACGGCGGGTGTGGTGCCGGCGTTGGTGGCGGAGCGTTTGGGTGTGCCGCAGGTGACGTTGTTGTCGCAGGTGGGGGTCGAGGGCGGGGTGGTGTCGGGTCGTCGTGACGGTGATTCGGCCAGTGAGCAGCTCGAGGCGTCGTTGCCGGCGGTGGTGTCGGTGACGGATCAGTCGGGTGAGGCGCGGTATCCGTCGTTCAAGGGGATCATGGCGGCGAAGAAGAAGCCGGTGGAGTCGTTGGGTCTGTCGGATCTGGGTGTGGATGCGGGG